>NZ_JBAUHO010000358.1:0-5358 GCF_049680325.1 Planktotalea sp. | reverse complement strand
ATGGAAACCGATTGGTGATTTCTGTGGTTGCCCCGACCATAGCGCTCAGAACCCGCGCAGCGGTCCACTCAACCGCTGAAACGATGGGTGGTAAGATTGGTTTTACCGAAGTCGGCAGAGACGGGTTACGTAGGATCTGGCGCGGCACATCTTCATGAGCATCATAGATGACTTTGACGCCAGACAGGCGCAGAAGCATTGCCCAAGGCAGTAATTCGGGATCATGAAAGAAGACCATTGAAGGGCGCGCGCGCCGTACGGCCGAAATCATTTGCCACGCTCCACCGAACATACGCGCGAGGCGGCGTTTGCGGGGGCCTGTGTCAACAATATGATATCCCAGCTTTGGATCGATCTCGTCGCCGAGCCCATCTTGCACGTAAAGCCGGACGTCCTCGTCTGTAGATTGAACCAGAGAGGCAACTTGCTTGAAGCGAATACGGGAGTCGTCTCGGGGATGAACGGTTGTCATGTGAATAATCATTTTTTAGTCCATTATTTGGCCAGGCCCTATCCCGATGGTGATTGCATGCGGTGGGCCGAGACAAGGAAAATTAGATATTTCGGGTGCTGCGCAGGTTCATTTTGATGTCTTGCTGGTAAGCATAGATACGTCTAGTCGCGAAGCGCCTCGTGCACAGCTGTCGCGATTTGGGTAGCGGTTTGCTCGCTCATATAAGGGTGCATCGGTAGGCTCATGACCTCTCGTGCCGCCATATCTCCATGGGGAAGTGATACTGTGTCATCCGCAACGGCTGGTTGACGATTGAGGGGCAAAGGATAATGAACTGCCGTCGGTACGCCAGCATCCTGAAGCGCCGCTTGAACTTTATCGCGTTCTGGTACGCGGACTGTGAACTGCGCCCAAGCGGACGTATTGTTCGAGCCGATACGCGGTAGGGTCAGCGGTGTTCTCGCTTTGGCAAAGGCTTCGCTATAATGATGTGCAACCCGTTGACGGGCAGCGATTTCATCATCCAATATGGCGAGTTTAGGCAGTAAAATAGCGGCTTGGATCGTGTCGAGACGACTGTTCATGCCCACACGAACATGGTGATAGCGCTTTTCCTGGCCGTGGCGCGCTACTTGGCGGATCGCCTTGGCGAGGTCGGGATCAGAGGTCAAGAGCGCGCCGCCGTCTCCGTAGCAACCGAGTGGCTTGGATGGAAAGAAACTGGTACAGGCGATTGTGCTGAGACTGCCGGATTTGCGTCCGTTGTAGCTGGCGCCAAAGCTTTGTGCTGCATCTTCGATCACCGCGATGCCGTGGCGTTCTGCAATGGCGTTGATCGTGTCAAAATCAGCGCATTGACCATAGAGCGACACCGGAATGATTGCCTTGGTACGCGGTGTGATCGCCGCCTCCAACTGGGTCGAGTCCATGTTGTAACTGATCGGATCAATATCGACGTAAACAACTTTGGCACCAAGCACGACAGCGGCCTCGGCGGTCGCGATATAGCTGAACCCGGGGGTGATCACCTCATCTCCGGGCCGCACGTCGAGTGCCATTAGAGCGATTTGTAATGCATCGGTGCCATTCGCACATGTGATACAGTGTGCTGCACCAGTATAGGCACTTAATTTTTCCTCAAGCTCAGTCACTTCGGGACCAAGTATATATTTACCATGCGCCAAAACCCGCGCAATTGCTCCTTCGATCTCAGGGCGCAGGCGATCTTGTTGAGCTTCTAGGTCGATAAAGGGGATCATGTCTGTGCCTCTTGCCGGAGAAGTGTGCTGTCATTCAGGATGTAGAGGTCGTTTGTGTGTGGACACAGGCACTCTGCATTGCCACTAAGCGGCAAATCAAGGCGCTCGCCATAAGCACTCATCCAGCCGATTTGCCGAGCTGGAACCCCGACCGTAAGCGCGAAGTCCGGGACATCCTTGTTGATCAACGCACCAGCGCCGATAAAAGCGTATTCCCCAATTCGGGAGCCACACACTATGGTGCAATTTGCCCCTAAGGTGGCTCCTTGACGCACTAATGTGTCTCTGTATTCGCTTTTCCGTTCGACCAGAGAGCGCGGGTTGTAGACATTTGTGAAGACCATGGAAGGGCCGCAAAAAACCCCCTCTTCCAGTGTTACATTGTCATAAACCGAGACGTTGTTTTGGATTTTACAGTCGTCACCTATCACAACATGATTGCCGACGAAAACATTCTGTCCCAAGGAAACGCCGCGCCCGATACGAGCACCTGCGCAAACATGCACAAAATGCCAGATGCGACTGCCTTCACCGATTTGCGCCCCGTCATCGACGATGGCGCTGGGGTGGACAGAAAAGCTCATTACAGTGTCCGTTTCAGGAAAGGATGCATGTCGTCGCGGCTTTGTTCGATCGGAGCATTGCGAATGGTTGAAACCGTGTCGATTGCGACCCGGTTTTCCTCGAGGCCGAAACCTTTGCCCTTCAAAATCTCTTCATATGAGCGTGTATGAAGATCGGTAAAACCATCGGAAAATTCGATGTTCTCACCGCTTGCAGTGATGGCACGGAATGTGCGTTTGCCCTGCGCGCGCTCTTCCTCGGGGACATCGTTGACGTCCAAAGAAAGGAACCAACGCACGCGGGCACGTTCATACTCCAGATAGCCTGCCGCCTTGGTGGGCGTGTTCAAATGCACAATATTGCGTTGTAACTTGCCATAGACAAAATGCAGCATGTCGTAAAAATGAACGCCGATATTTGTTGCTATACCGCCAGACTTTTGCGGCGCGCCTTTCCAGCTTTGCAGATACCAGTTTCCGCGTGACGTGATATAGGTCAGGTCCACATCGTGCTTCGTATCACTAGTTTCGCTTTTGACACGCTCGCGCAAATCGATAATAGCCTTATGCAGGCGCAACTGCAGGATCGTGTTTACTTTCTGACCCGTCTCGCTTTCGAGCGCTAGCAATCCGTCAATCTGGTCAGTTTCCAACACTAAAGGCTTCTCGCAAATGGCCTCAGTGCCCGCGCGCAAAGCGTAACGCATATGTGCGTCATGTAGATAGTTCGGGGACGCAATGGCTGTGTAATCCAGCCCGCGACCGGCACGGCGCTCGGTATCATTGTGTGCGTCGAATTGCTCAAACTCAGTAAAGAAACGCGCGTCAGGGAAATGACTGTCCAGAATACCAACCGAGTCATTCACATCCATAGCAGCGACAAGATCACCGCCAACTTCATGGATAGCTTTCATATGGCGCGGGGCGATGTAACCGGCAGCGCCGATCAGGGCAAAACGATGCATGGGATCAGGCCTTTATAATAGTGTCAGAAGGGGTGCGATATACGCCGCGGCTATCGATGATGAGCGCAGAGTGTTCGCGGATCATTTCATAATCAAAGGCGGCATGGTCGGTTGTGAGAACCACAGCATCGAATGCGGCAAGACTATCCGGGGTTAATGCCACGCTGCTCAGATTAAAACTGTGTTCGCGCATTTTCGGGAAAGCCGGCACATGCGGATCCGAATAGGCAATTTCACCACCCGCATTACGGATGAGCTCCATCACCTGAACGGAGGGGCTTTCACGCATGTCGTCGACGTTTTTCTTATAGGAAATGCCCAGAACCAGAATACGGCTTCCATTGAGAGCTTTCTTGCGGGCATTCAGGCCTGTCACCAGCTTGCCCATGACGTATTCTGGCATGGCGTGATTGATTTCACCGGAGAGCTCAATAAACCGCGTATGCAGGCCGTATTCTCTTGCTTTCCAGGTCAGATAAAACGGGTCGATCGGGATACAATGTCCGCCCAAACCCGGACCGGGATAGTAGGGGGTAAAGCCGAACGGCTTCGTTGCAGCGGCGTCGATCACCTCGAAGATATCAATTCCCATGGCGTCCGCGACAATCTTCATTTCGTTTACAAGACCAATATTTACAGCCCGGTGGATGTTTTCCAACAGCTTGGTCATTTCTGCAGCGCGGTTGGAGCTAACCGGAACGATCTTGTCGATTGCGGTGCTATATAAGGCACTGCCCACTTTTAGGCAGTTTGCCGTATGTCCACCAACGACCTTAGGAATAGTATGGGTCGTGAAATCCGCATTCCCAGGGTCTTCGCGCTCGGGAGAATATACTACAAACACGCTTTCGCCCGCAATCAATCCGTTGCGGGTTACGCGTGGTAGGATTTCCTCATCCGTTGTGCCAGGGTAGGTCGTGCTCTCCAATGAAACCACTTGACCAGGCCGCAAATAGGGCGCAATCGCGTCGCAAGTTGCAATTACAAAGCTGAGATCTGGCTCACGATAGGCATTCAATGGCGTTGGCACACAAATAATTGCTGTATCAGCTTCTGAAATTCGCGAAAAATCTCTCGTACATTCAAAACCTGCTGCGACTGCCTTAGCAATATCCGCGTTGGCTATATGTTCAATTTCGGAAGTGCCGCCATTGAGCATATCCACCTTATTGGAATCTATGTCATAGCCGATGACTTTAAAACCGATTTCAGAGAAGCGCAGGGCGAGAGGCTGTCCAACGTAACCCATACCAATGATTCCGATGACAGCGGATTTGTCGCTAAATCGATTCAAAATATCTTCTAAATATCTGTTTTCATTTAATTTTTCAGACATTTCTTAATCCATTCACTTGAGAGTATTTGCTTGTTTAAACATTCAATAAACCAGACGGTTGGTCTTGGCCAGAAACTACGTAAATTTGGCTCTTGCATCAGGGTCGCTGTTGGGAATAAGAGAGGTGGTCGCGGAAATTTGGACCGGCTGTTAAGATGGATCGCATGATGAAAGTGACGATGCAAAATGACAGAACGAAAGAACCATTCGCCAGCATTCAAAGCCCGTGTTGCGCTTGAAGCGATCCGTGAGGAGATGACGCTGGCAGCGCCGCGACCTCAGGGCGCGCAGGTTTGTCTACATCTGGGCGGATGGCGTCTACTTGCGCCCGTGAATGGCCGAGGAAAAACAATGTGTTATGGTGTTGATCGGGGCGAACGAGTGGGCTCGCAAAGAGATTATCGGCCTGGCCGACGGTTACCGCGAAAGCACCCAGAGTTGGCGCGAACTGCTGCTTGATCTGCAGCGGCGTGGCCCTACCCATACCCCTGACCTTGCCATTGGGGGTGGTGCTTTGGGATTCTTGCATGCGCTGACCAAGTCCGTTCAGGCCAAAGCCAAAGGCCATCTGCATGATATTTGGCAGGCCAAAACCCGCACGGATGCCGAGGCGGCCTTTGGTTTCTTTGTCACAACCTACGGCGTAAAATACGACAACGCTGCTGGGAAACTGACCAAAGACCGCGACGCTGGCCTTCTATAACTTTCCTGATGAACACTGGAAACACATCCGAACGACGAACCCCATTGAAAGCACTTTTGCCACCGTCCGACACAGAAC
>NZ_JBAUHO010000357.1:0-2687 GCF_049680325.1 Planktotalea sp. | reverse complement strand
AGCGCGCCCATAGGCATTCACGGCGCTGCTAAACTGTCGCCCTTCAAGCAACACCTGCCCAAGTAAATCGTAGTAATAGGCGTCTTTTGGATGCGATCTTAGCAAGGTTTGTAAGGTTGCGGCAGCCTTGGAGGTCTGCGCGCGCCTGTGCAGGGCGATGGCCTGCATCATCAATTTCAGGTCGGAATACTCGGTTTGCTCGGCGCGTCGAAGCGTGCTTTTGGGCGATTGTTGAAACGCCCAGATTTTCCCCTTTGCACGTTCGAACCAATACCGGCTGTCGCGGCTATAGGGGCGATCCCCACCGTAGCTGGCGACATAGGCCTCCATCGCGCGCACGCGTTCGCGGGTGAAAGGGTGCGAGCGCGCATATGGATCTTGGCGCGCTTCGCTCAAAGCGTCCTGTCCGCTAAAGATTTCATGGACTTCAATCGCACCGCGCGTCGAAATGCCCGAGGCCGCAAGATAGCGGATCGCTGATTGATCTGCCGAACTTTCCTCGGAGCGGCTGTGACGCAGAAAATTGCGCTGCGCAGAAGAGGCAACACCAATCGCCAACGCACCGGCTGCCCCGTTACTCGATCCACTGGCCGATGCAGCCAGCGCCAAAGCAATGCCAAGCCCGGTGACAGATTTGCGGGTATTGGCCTGCACCATACGGCGCGCAATATGGCCATTGGCAATATGCGCGGCTTCATGGGCAAGCACGGCTTGCAGCGCTTCTGCGCTTTTCAGACGCGTTATCATGCCTGTGTGAATAAAGATGGCCCGGGAATCCAGAACAAATGCATTGGGGATACGATCATCAATCAGCAGTATCTTAACTTGCGCCGTACTAAGGCCAGCAGCTTGCAAAACGGGGCGCGCCAATTGCGAGAGCGCATGTTCGATATCCGCATCGCGAATAAGGCCACCTGCGCGGGCAGGCAGGCACATCATGCTCAATAAAACCAAGATGCTTCCGAGTAGACGCATTGACTGTTCTCTCAATTCGCGTTGAAACCGCATAAGTGCGAGCATGGGAGAGCGTGATGCGAAGTTCAAGCAGAGGAAGGGTCGATCCCTTTATTGTGATGGATGTCATGGAAGCTGCACGCGCCGCCGAGGCGGCTGGCCGTCACATTATCCATATGGAAGTCGGTCAACCTGGCACGGCTGCGCCAGCGGGGGCTAGGGCTGCTGCGGCCGCGGCAATGGAGCAGGGCGCGCTTGGTTATACCGTTGCGCTTGGTTTGCCTGAATTGCGCGCACGCATCGCGCAATTATATGGCGAATGGTACAACGTCGATCTGGATGCGAGCCGCGTGATTGTGACCTCTGGATCGTCTGCGGCCTTCCTTTTGGCCTTCACCGCGCTCTTTGAAGCGGGGGAGCGTGTCGCGATCGGCGCGCCGGGCTACCCGAGCTATCGTCAGATTCTCAAAGCGCTCAGCCTGGAACCGGTGCTGATCGAAGCGCGTCAGGAAAACCGGTTGCAACCTGTTGCCAGCGATTTGAAGTCGCTTAACGCGCAGGGGCTTTTGGTGGCGTCCCCTGGCAATCCAACGGGGACCATGCTGGATAGATCCGCGCTTGGCGCGCTGATCGATGCCGCGCGGGAAACGGATACCGCCTTCATATCCGACGAAATTTACCACGGTATCGAATATGAGGCGAAGGCCGTCACGGCGCTTGAGATCACGGACGATGCCTATGTAATCAATTCCTTCTCCAAGTATTTCTCGATGACGGGCTGGCGCGTGGGCTGGATGGTGGTGCCCGAGGATCATGTGCGTATCATTGAACGTCTGGCGCAAAACATGTTCATCTGCCCGCCCCATATCAGCCAGATCACTGCACTGGCCGCGATGGAATGCACTGATGAATTGCAAGCGAACCTGAAAGTCTACACCGCTAACCGTGCGTTGATGCTAACAGAGCTGCCAAAAATCGGTCTTGGTGCCTTCGCGCCGCCCGATGGGGCTTTCTACGTCTATATCGATGTGAGCGCCTATACCGATGACAGCCGCGCCTTTGCCAGCGACATTCTTGAAAAGGCGGGGGTTGCTGTCACGCCAGGGCTGGATTTTGATGCAGAGCGGGGCCATCAAACCCTGCGTTTGTCCTATGCGCGTAGCACAGAGGATATCCACGAAGGATTGCACCGTTTGGGCCGCTATATGGCAACGCGCGGCTGACATCTTCTTTGGTCCCGAAATACCTCGGGGGTGTGGGGGCTGGCCCCCACGTTTTGTCAGTTATCCAGTTCGACCCAGACGGGCACGTGATCGGACGGTTTATCGCCAGCACGCACGTGTTTGTCGATCTGGCAGTCCACCAGCAGATCGGCAACCGCCGGGCTAAGCAGGAAATGGTCGATACGAATGCCGTCATCGCGGTTCCATGCGCCCGCCTGATAGTCCCAGAAGCTGTAATGCTCGGGGCCTTGAACGCGCGCGCGGAACGCTTCGGTCAGGCCAAGGTTAAGCAAACGGCGAAACGCGGCCCGACTTTCCGGGCGCGCAAGCGCATCTTCCTGCCACGCTTCAGGACGGCGCGCGTCCTCATCTTGGGGAATGATGTTATAATCACCTGCCATCAGAAATGGCGTCTCTTCGGCCAGCAGTGCCTCGGCGCGCTTTTGCAAGCGTTCCATCCACGCCAGCTTATAGTCGTACTTCGGTCCGGGCACAGGGTTCCCGTTAGGC
>NZ_JBAUHO010000356.1:0-2014 GCF_049680325.1 Planktotalea sp. | reverse complement strand
CACCGACGGAGCTGCTTCGGTCAACAAATTTGAGGGCGTGGCTTTGTTCAATGCCGAACGGTTGTTCATTTACGAGCGAGAAACCGGAAGTGGTACGCGCATTTGGCAGACCGTTGTTTATGCTAACACCCTGAAACACTCGACCTATTTGTCCGGCCTCACGATGGGAATCGCAAGGGAGGCCGTGCGCGACATTGCCTGTTATCGTGTCATTTACGAGTTTCTGGGCACAAATATCAATTCCCGCATGGCACTTCGTGGTTGTGGTACGTTTGACCTTGAGTCCAGAGAGATAACCAAATTTATCCGTGATCGTGTGACCAACGATATCCGACCAAACGAGACCGCATTTATCCCCAGAGTGTAACTTTGGAACTGATCGCAATAGGTTTTGAGCTTAACCACTTTGCGTGAAAATGGGCTCACCTCCGCCGATCCGTTAGACAGCGTGCCACAGGTCTCGCCCGGTTTTCTAGCGGTCCTCGGCGGCGGAGGTGGTAGAGGCGGAGGCTTTGGCGATATTGATGGCGGAAATCCTCTGCGATTGTGCAGAAAAACCTGTCGCGAAATTTGCCGCAAATCAAGCGGACCGAGAGCAGACATCAGCGCAATACGCCGAATTTCGTCCTGCTATCAGTCAGTTAAGTTGCTATTTCTTGAAGTGAAATGGCGGAGAGACAGGGATTCGAACCCTGGGTAGGCTTGCACCCACAACGGTTTTCGAGACCGCCCCGTTCGACCACTCCGGCACCTCTCCGCACTGGACTGGTGCGCCGCAATAGCCAAGGACAGGGCAGGGGGCAAGAGGCTTTGCATCAGATTGGGACTTTTCGGCCCTGCATTGATCCAAGATGATTGGCCCGCCGCATCCGATCCAAGGCAGAGCAGGCAGTCATTGGTGCTGCAATCGGATACGCAATTGGAACCATGTCGGGAAATTGATTGCCACATGGCTTGGATGGCTTAGTCTTTGACCCTACATGACCCACAACGGGAAGGATCAGTTCCATGCACCTATTGCTTCGCACGCCAACGCTTATTCTCTCGATGCTGTGTCTTATCGTGTTTGGCCTGCAAGGCCAGACCGCACGCGCGGCTGACACGGCGCGGGTTGAGGCGTTTCTGGAGGTAACAGGTTTTGACGTCGCATTGGAAAGCATCCGCCTTTCGGCAGATTCGGCACCCCGGATGCTGGGCATGGAGGCGGATGCCTTTGGCTCAGAGTGGTCGCGGCTTGTGGGCGACGTATTCAAAACCGATCTGATGCATGGCATGGCGTTGGATATCCTGGGCCAGACGCTTGCGGATGATTTGTTGGCCCATGCTGCGGGGTTTTATGCCAGTGAATTGG
This sequence comes from Planktotalea sp., assembly GCF_049680325.1. GTDB lineage: Bacteria > Pseudomonadota > Alphaproteobacteria > Rhodobacterales > Rhodobacteraceae > Planktotalea. Next base: position 663 of record NZ_JBAUHO010000356.1, on the reverse strand, counting down.
GACAGCGGCTGGTTGCTGCGGAAAACGCATCCCATATGGCCGAAGATGATGACCTGAAATCAGAAAGCGGGGCCGCGATCATTGACGGGTTGGTGCGGATTGGATCGCAACGTGTGGCGCTGCTGACCCGACTGAATGCCGCCAGCGATGTCGAGGACAGTTCGGTTAAGGCCATCCAGGAGGTGCAAATCCGGTTCCTGATGGCCGCGAGCGGCGCGGGTGTGATCGAATTGCAAATGGACGAGCCGGATCTGCGTGAAGCCTTGCGCCGTCAGGAGGGCGACATGCGCACCTCAATCAAGGCCAATGCGCTGGCCAACGCGGCCTATACCTACCAGGCGTTTTCTGATGACGAGGTGGCAGCCTATGCCGATGCATTGGCCGATCCCCGGATGCAAAAGGTCTATGCCCTGATGAATGCGGTGCAATATGAAATCATGGCGAACCGGTTCGAGGCCGTGGCCAGGCGGCTGTCCGGCATGCAGCCCAGTCAGGATTTATGATGTTGCGCGCCTTTGCTCTTTGGCCTTTGCTGGTGGCGTTGAATGTCACTGCCGCTTGGGCTGATGCCCGGATGAGCGTATTGATTGACGTGCTTAAACTGCCAGAGGCGGCGCAAATTCTGAGCAACGAAGGTCTCACGCATGCGCAGGACCTCAACAC
>NZ_JBAUHO010000355.1:0-12128 GCF_049680325.1 Planktotalea sp. | reverse complement strand
CCGCTGCGCCAGTGCCGCTCGTGGCAGGCACGTCAACGCATCCCGCAAGGGCCAAAGGCAATGCCACAAACAAGGCAAGATGCTTCATCGGTCAATCTCCCCGAAGACAACATCCATCGTGCCGATGATCGCAGCCACATCCGCCAGTTGGTGACCGACCGCAACATGATCCATCGCCTGCAAGTGCAAGAAACCCGGCGCGCGAATTTTGGAGCGATATGGTTTGTTCGATCCGTCAGCGACAAGGTAAACACCGAACTCGCCTTTAGGCGCTTCGACCGCACAATAAACTTCACCCGCAGGTACGTGAAAACCTTCTGTGTAAAGTTTGAAGTGGTGGATCAGGGATTCCATCGACGTCTTCATATCGCCGCGCTTTGGCGGGGACAGCTTGCCACGCGCCATCACATCGCCCGTGGCTTCACGCAGTTTCACAATGGCTTGGCGGATGATCGACACGGATTGTGTCATCTCTTCCATGCGGCACAGATAACGATCATAGCAATCGCCGTTCTTGCCCACGGGAATTTGGAAATCGAACTCGTCGTAGCACTCATAGGGCTGCGCACGGCGCAAATCCCATGCAAAGCCGGAACCGCGCACCATCACGCCAGAGAAACCGTAGTTCAGAATGTCCTCTTCCGTCACCACACCAATATCCGCGTTACGCTGCTTGAAGATGCGGTTCTCGGTCAACAAACCATGCATATCGTCCATGAATTTCGGGAATTCGAAGGTCCATGCCTCGATATCATCCAAAAGCGCATCGGGCAGATCCTGATGCACACCGCCGGGGCGGAAATATGCTGCGTGCAGACGCGCGCCGCAGGCACGCTCGTAAAACACCATCAACTGTTCGCGCTGCTCAAAACCCCAGAGCGGCGGCGTCAGCGCACCAACGTCCAGGGCCTGCGTTGTCACGTTCAGCAGGTGGTTCAACACGCGGCCAATCTCGGAATAAAGCACGCGAATAAGCGACGCACGGCGCGGAATTTCAACACCGCACAGCTTTTCAATCGCGAGGCACCAGGCATGTTCCTGGTTCATCGGTGCCACGTAATCGAGGCGGTCGAAATACGGCAGATTTTGCAGGTACGTGCGGCTTTCCATCAGCTTTTCAGTGCCGCGATGCAGCAGGCCGATGTGCGGATCGCAGCGTTCAACAATCTCGCCGTCCAGTTCCAGTACAAGACGCAAAACCCCGTGCGCCGCAGGGTGCTGCGGGCCGAAGTTGATATTGAAGTTACGAATCTTCTGTTCACCCGCAAGCGCGTCTACAGAACCGTCGTCAAACTTGGAGCCGTCCATCATTTCGCCTCCTCCTGTTTCTCGTCACCGGGCAGCACGTATTTCGCGCCCTCCCAAGGGGACATAAAATCAAACTGGCGGTATTCCTGAACAAGGCTCACAGGCTCGTAGACAACACGCTTTTCAACTTCGTCGTAACGCACTTCTGTGTAGCCGGTTGTCGGGAAATCCTTGCGCAGCGGATGACCACGGAAACCATAATCCGTCAGAATGCGGCGCAGATCGGGGTGACCCGAGAAGAGCAGACCGAACATGTCATAGACTTCACGCTCGAACCAATTGGCGCTTGGGTGCACATCAACGATGGATGGCACCATATCTTCTTCACGAACTTCCAGGCGCAAGCGAATGCGCTGGTTCCGGTACATCGACAGGAAATGGTAAACAACGTCGAAACGCTTGCCCCGCTCGGGGTAATCGACCGCAGTAATATCCACCAAGGTCGAAAAGCGGCAATTTGCATCGGTTTTCAAAAACTCGACAAACCCGACAATATTTGCCGGGGCCACTCTCACGTTCAGCTCATCGTGTTCAACCGCCCAACCCAAAACGCAATCAGGGCGTTTCAGCTCGATATGGGTGCCTAACTCTTGCAGCGCGTCGCTCATCAAAGTCTCCTCAAGCGCGCCTTAGCGCGCAATTGTTCCGGTGCGGCGCATTTTGCGCTGAAGTTGCAAAATGCCATAAAGCAGCGCCTCGGCCGTGGGCGGGCAGCCCGGCACATAGACATCTACAGGCACGATGCGGTCACAGCCGCGCACAACCGAATAGGAATAATGGTAATAGCCGCCGCCGTTCGCACAGGATCCCATCGAGATCACATAGCGCGGTTCTGGCATTTGATCGTAAACCTTACGCAGCGCGGGCGCCATCTTGTTGGTCAGCGTTCCCGCTACGATCATCAGATCGGACTGACGCGGGGACGCGCGCGGCGCTGTGCCGAAACGCTCAAGGTCATAGCGCGGCATAGAGGTGTGCATCATTTCGACCGCGCAGCAGGCCAGACCGAAGGTCATCCAGTGCAGCGAACCGGTGCGCGCCCAGTTGATGATGTCATCCGTGGACGTCAACAAAAAGCCCTTGTCCGCAAGCTCCGCGTTCAAGGCCTTTGTTGCATGCTCGCGATCGCCGCCAGCCGTTGCTGTTCCTGCCATCACTCCCATTCCAACGCTCCTTTTTTCCACTCATAGGCAAAGCCCGCGGTGAGGACCGCAAGGAAGACCATCATCGACCAGAAACCTACCATGCTCACATCCTTAAAGGCCACGGCCCAAGGGAAGAGGAAGGCAATTTCCAAATCAAAGATGATGAAGAGGATCGAAACCAGATAGAAACGCACATCGAACTTCATGCGCGCATCGTCAAATGCATTAAATCCGCATTCATAGGCCGACACTTTTTCAGGATCGGGATTGCGCACAGCGATGACGATTGCGGCGAGGATCAAGACCAATCCGAGACCAATAGCGACGGCCAGAAAGATAATGATGGGGAGGTATTCTCTTGCTATGTCTTCCACGAAGAACGGTTCCCTTCGGTTTTGAACGCACAAAGACGCGCCAAGATGACGTGTTTGGCTTGCAACGGGGTTTACCGAGACGCGTCCAGAGGGTCAACTAACAGGCAGCAAGAATTGAACGCATTCATCTTTATGCATATAGCTTGTTTTCAAGGGTTTACTGCCAGATGCATCGAAAATGCGGCAATTCGTCAGGATAATGCGTCCGCCGCAGCGGTGAATTAATAGCCCATCATGCGGATTCCTGCGCCCAAAGGCGGCGATTCCTTTATTTACAATCCGCTAGTCGCTATGGCGCGCCTGACTTTCGCGCCTCTATTCGCTGCGCAACCAGTTCGGCGCGCGCTTTTCAAAGAAGGCTGCAATACCCTCGCCCGACTCGGGGCTTTCCCAACGATGGGCTAGCGCCTTGATCGTATGCTCGATCACCTGCGTATCAATCGGTTTGCTTAGCGCGCGGATCAGGGCCTTTGCTTCGGCAACTGCCCCCGGCGCGCAGGAAAGATAAGGGCTTACCTCTGCCTCGATGGCTGCGTCCAGTTCATCCGCCGGCACGGCCTTCGCCAACAGCCCGAGCGTCACCGCCTCATCCACGCCAAAGCGGCGCGCAGACATAAAGACCCGCCGTGCATTTGCCGCGCCCATACGCGCAACGACATAAGGGCCAATCGTTGCAGGGATCAGACCAAGGCGCGTTTCGGTTAGCCCCATCAGCAACCCCTCTGCCCCGATTGCAATGTCGCACACGCTGGCCATGCCGACGCCGCCGCCAAAAGCATTCGCATGAATGCGCCCGATCAACGGTTGCGGCAACGTATCGAGCGCCTGCAACATATAGGCCAGCTTGCCTGCCTGCGCAGAGCGCGTCGCAGGATCCATCTCCATCTGCGCGCGCATCCACGCCAGATCACCGCCCGCGCAAAAGCTTTTGCCATCCGCCGCCAAGATAACCACCCGAATAGAAGGATCGCGTGCGATCTCACCTGCCGCTGCGGTCAGATCATCAAGCATCTGCTCTGACATCGCATTATGCTTGTCAGCGCGCGCCAAGGTTAACGTCGCAACGCCGCGCGCGTCTGTCTCGATACGGATTGTCTCGTAGGTCATGCTGTCGTCTCCGCACTGCGCAGCGCCTGCGCCATTTTTGCTGCCTGTTCCAAAATACCTGCATCCAGTCCGGTGGTGTAACCCAGATCGCGCAGGCGTTGATGCACCGCTTCGGTTGCAACATTACCCGCAGCGCCCGGCGCATAGGGGCAGCCCCCGAGCCCGCCAATCGCCGCATCAAACACACGAACGCCTTCTTGCAACGAGGCTTCGATATTCTCCAGCGCCCGCCCGCTAGTGTCATGGTAGTGCCCTGCAAGCCGTGCGTCCGGTACAGCATCGCGCACTGCGCGGAACATGTCTTTGATCTCGCTCGGGTAAGCGTGTCCAGTGGTATCGCCCAAGGACAGCTCGTAACAGCCCATCGCTTGCAATTCGCGGGCAACCGCAGCAACGCTCTGTGGCGGTGTCGGACCATCATAGGGACAATTCACCACGCAGGAAATATAACCGCGCACGGGAATGCCTGCGCCCTTTGCCGCTTCTGCAACGGGGCGGAAACGCTCCAGACTCTCCGCGATACTCGCGTTGATATTCGCCTTGGAAAACCCTTCGCTGGCAGAGCCAAAAATCGCAACCTCATCCGCCTTGGCCATGATCGCGCCCTCAAGCCCGCGCATGTTTGGCGTCAGCGCCGCATAGGAAATGCCATCTGCACGCTTGATACCGCCAAGCACATCTGCGCTGGTCGCCATTTGCGGCACCCATTTAGGGCTGACAAAACTTGCCACTTCGATACGGCGAAATCCGGCGGTGCTAAGCAGGTCCACCAGCGCAATCTTTTCCGCAGCGCTGATAAGGCGCTTTTCATTCTGCAAACCGTCGCGCGGCCCGACCTCGAATACCTCGACGAACCCGCTCATGCATCTGGATCCCAAGCAGGATAAAAGTCCTTGGTGTAGAGCAGAAAACCCTCATCAGGCAGGCTCTCTTGGAACGCCGGGCGCTCTTCCAATCGCTTGAACCACGCCGCAGTTGCAGGATGGTTATCCAGCTTGCAAAACTTTTGCGCCAGATAAACCGCCTGCCCGACGCTTATGTCCGCGGCAGAAAACCCGCTTGTCAGAAGCGTGTCGCGGTTTTCGATCGGTGTACTCAGGCGCGCTTCAATCGCGTCAAAGCATTTGGACAGCCGCGCCGCCTCCAGTTTCATCACCACAGGGCTACGCATGGCGTCATCATAAAGCATGATGTGCTGCTGGGTCAGCGCTGCCACATGTTGGCTGATCGTTTCAGCAAAATGCACCCAAACGAGCCAGGCCATACGATCAGGATTGCCAACCTCGCGCCCCAGCCCCGCGTCCGGAAAACGCTCGCACAGGTATTCCGTGATCGCGCCTGTTTCGAACATCCGCTCCCCGTCGATCTCAAGTGCGGGCACCCGCCCCGCCGGCGAAAGCGCCAGATAGGACGGATCGCGCAGGCTTTTATCGAAAGAGTGAAGCGCAATTCGGAACGGCACCTCAAGTTCATTAAGCAACCACAACGAACGCATCGAGCGCGTTTGCGGACAATGATGCAGGACGATTTCGCTCATGTCGCATTTTCCTCTTCCGGCTCAAAGCGCACAAGGGCTGCACCTGCTTCCACCTGACTATTCTCTGACGCCAGAACCTCGGCCACAACGCCATCACGTTGTGCAAGCAATAAATGTTCCATTTTCATAGCTTCAAGCACAGCAATGCGGGTTCCTTCGGTCACTTCTTGTCCGTTTTTCACAAATACTGATTTGACCAAACCGGGCATCGGCGCAAGCACCACGTCCAGATCTCCGCCGTTGCTACCCGTGCGATCCAAAGCATCGGGCAGGTCAAAACGCGCACTATTCGGTCCGAAAATATAAACGGAATTTCCTGCCTTTAGCGCCGCTTTGGGCGCGCGCCCGTCAAGCGTCCAGCGCGCGGGGCCGCGCGTTGCACAAACGGATCCAAGCGGCGTTTCTATCTGAACGCGCGTTGCGCTGTCAAAACGCAGTGTACAGGGAAAATCCTCCCCCCCGCTTTGCAGATCAATCCTGCGCGCCAGCGGTTGCCACAAGCTAAAGCCCTGCGCGCTGTTTTCGCGATCCAGATCCGCACCGCATAGCGCAGCGCTAGCCAGCACTTGCGACGTGAACGGGGCGCTCTGCGTCAATGCAGCCTGCTCGCGCGCGATAAGGCCTGTATCCACCTCGCCCCGAGCGAACCCCTCATGGCTTGCAAGCGCATGAAGGAAACCAAGGTTTGTTACCGTTCCTGCAACCTCTGTATCGGCTAAAGCCTTGCGCAGCTTGGACAAAGCAATCTCGCGCGTTGCGCCGTAAACGGTGATTTTAGCGATCATCGGATCATAGAACGGGCTGATTTCATCGCCCGTGCGCACGCCAGTGTCAGCCCGCACATCAGCGGGAAAACGCAAATGCGCCAGGCGGCCCGTCGCAGGCAAGAACGCGTTCTGCGCGTCCTCGGCGTAAAGGCGCGCTTCAAACGCATGCCCGTTCAGCGGAATATCCGCCTGCGCAAGCGGCAAGGCCTCGCCCGCAGCAACGCGCAGCTGCCATTCAACCAGATCAACACCCGTTATGGCCTCTGTTACAGGGTGTTCCACCTGCAAACGCGTGTTCATTTCCATGAACCAGAACCCATCCGCGCGCAAACCGTTGGACCCGTCGACGATGAATTCGATCGTCCCCGCCCCGGCATAGCCAATCGCTTCGGCCGCGCGCACCGCCGCATCGCCCATAGCTTGGCGCACCTCGTCCGTCATGCCCGGCGCTGGCGCTTCTTCGATCACCTTCTGGTGACGTCGTTGAAGCGAGCAATCGCGCTCAAAAAGATGAACTGCTTTGGTACCATCGCCAAACACCTGCACCTCAATATGGCGCGGTTTGGTTACGAATTTCTCAACAAGAACATCGGAATTGCCGAAAGCCGCTTTCGCTTCAGAGCGCGCGCTTTTCAGCGCCTCTGCAAATGCGCTTGGTTCCTCGACCAGCCGCATCCCCTTGCCGCCGCCGCCTGCGACGGCTTTTATCAAAACGGGATAGCCGATCTTTGCGGCCTCTTCGGCCAGCAAGTCATCATCCTGATCCGCGCCGTGATAGCCGGGGACGATTGGAACGCCTGCCTTTTCCATCAAGGCCTTAGCGGCGTCCTTTAACCCCATTGCCCGGATGGCACTGGCGCTAGGACCGATAAAGGTAAGACCCGCAGCCTCGACCGCTTCAACGAAGTCGGGATTCTCTGACAAAAAGCCGTAACCCGGGTGGATCGCCTGCGCACCCATGTCGCGAGCGGCCTGAATAATCACGTCGCCCTTCAGGTAACTGTCAGCTGGCGCAGAGCCACCGATATGCACGGCATCATCCGCCATTTCGACATGGCGCGCCTGTGCGTCCGCGTCCGAGTAAACCGCAATGCACCGCAGCCCCATGGCGCGCGCCGTCTGAATGATGCGGCACGCAATTTCACCGCGATTGGCGATCAATATGCAATCAAACATTTCGATTTACCTTTTTATATACAATATCTTGCGAGACATTCTTTATGTTTTGCATGAGAAATAACCCCTACATCCGAAACACGCCAAAGCGTGTCTCTTCAATGGGCGCATTCAACGCGGCAGACAGGCTTAGCGCCAGAACATCGCGGCTTTTGCGAGGGTCGATCACACCGTCATCCCAAAGCCGCGCAGAGGCATAAAGCGGATGGCTTTGCTCTTCGAACATATCGATGGTCGGCTGTTTGAACGCGGCCTCTTCATCCGCAGACCACGCCCCGCCTTTACGCTCGATCGCGTCCCGTTTCACTGTTGCCAACACCCCGGCAGCCTGCGCGCCGCCCATGACAGAAATGCGGCTATTGGGCCATGTCCACAAGAAACGCGGCTGATAGGCGCGCCCCGCCATCCCGTAGTTGCCCGCCCCGAAAGAGCCACCAACAAGCATGGTCACTTTCGGCACAGAGGTGGTCGCCACCGCAGTCACCAGCTTTGCGCCGTGACGCGCAATGCCTTCATTCTCGTATTTGCGACCGACCATGAAACCGGTGATATTCTGCAAGAAGACCAGCGGGATTTTGCGCTGCGAGCACAGTTCGACAAAGTGCGCACCCTTTTGCGCGGCCTCGGAAAACAACACGCCATTGTTGGCAATAATCCCGATCGGGCACCCCTTCACATGGGCAAAGCCTGTCACCAGAGTTTCGCCGTACCGTGGTTTGAATTCGTCAAACCGCGATCCGTCCACAAGCCGCGCGATCACTTCGCGGATGTCATAAGGCGTGCGCAGATCGGCAGGGACAACACCGAACAACTCGGCAGGATCATAGGCTGGCTCTTCAGCGCTTTGCCATTGCACGGTGCTTGGCTTTGCACGGTTCAGATGGCTCACAGCGCGGCGCACAAGGGCCAAAGCATGGGCATCATCCTCGGCCAGATAATCCGCAACACCAGACAGGCGCGTATGCACATCGCCGCCGCCCAAATCCTCAGCTGTTACCACCTCGCCCGTTGCGGCCTTCACCAAAGGCGGGCCAGCAAGGAAAATCGTGCCCTGCTCGCGCACGATGATGGTCACATCACTCATGGCAGGAACATAGGCACCACCTGCCGTACACGACCCCATGACCGCCGCGATCTGCGGTATGCCCTTGGCGCTCATCCGCGCCTGATTGTAAAAGATGCGCCCGAAATGATCGCGGTCCGGGAAAACCTCGTCCTGATTGGGCAGGTTCGCGCCGCCGCTATCCACCAGATAGATGCAGGGCAGATTGTTTTCCTCGGCGATCTCCTGTGCGCGAAGGTGCTTCTTGACGGTCATCGGATAATAGGTGCCACCTTTCACAGTGGCATCGTTGCACACGATCATCACGTCATGGCCTTCAACCGTGCCGATCCCCGCGATCACACCCGCGCTTGGCGCGACATCGCCGTACATGCCATGCGCCGCCGTTGCACCGATTTCAAGAAAGGGCGAACCCACATCCAGAAGATTTGCCACACGGTCCCGCGGCAACATCTTGCCGCGCGCCACATGACGCTCGCGCGACGCTTCCGGGCCACCAAGCGCTGCGGTGCTGGCGACCTGTGCGATCCGTGCGAGCGCCTCTTCATGGGCCGCGACATTGGCCTGAAACTCTGCCGAGCTTGGCAGGGCTTTGCTGGTCAGCTTCATAATGATGTCTCCATTTCGGCGCATGCACGCGCTTTGAGCTCTTTACGGATGACCTTACCAGTGACGGTCATGGGTAGTTCATCCAGAAAGGAAATTTCTCTTGGGTATGAATAGGATGCAAGTCGTTCTTTAACGAATGCTTGAAGATTTGTTGCCAACTCGTTACTTGGCGCGAAGCCCTCTTTCAAAACGACATAGGCTTTGACGATCTCCGTGCGCAGCGGATCGGGCTTACCGATCACACCAGCCGTTGCGACAGCCTTATGCATCAAGAGGCAGTCCTCGATTTCAGCCGGGCCAATGCGATAACCAGAGGAGGTAATCACATCATCCTCGCGGCCGACAAAGCGCAAATAGCCTGCATCCCAAATGCCGCGATCCCCTGTAAGCATCCAATCACCGCGAAACTTTTCTGCCGTCTCGAGAGGTTTGTTCCAATACGCCAGCATCATCGAAGCCGCACCGCGTCTGATAGCGATATCGCCTTCCGTTTCGCTTTCGGCACCTTGCTCGTCCAGGACCGCAATCTCGAACCCCGGAACCGGTTTGCCGATACACGATGGTCGCGGCTCAAACAGCGTTGACGCAGAGGACGCGGTCATATTGCATTCCGTCTGGCCGTAGAATTCATTGATCGTCAGCCCGAAGGCCGCCTGCCCCCAGCCAAGCATTTCCGCGCCCAATGGCTCGCCGCCAGAGGCGACGCTGCGAAGACCCTCTATGCGCTGGTCTGCGGCTTTGAGCATGCGAAGCGCCGTGGGAGGAAAGAAAACGTTGCGCGCGCCGGAACGCGCAATCACCTCGGCGCAGCCCTCGGGCGTAAACTTTGGCAAACGCGCCGCCACGACAGGCACCCCAAGCGCGAGGCCCGGCATCAACACATCGAAAAGCCCGCCAATCCATGCCCAATCGGCCGGGGTCCACAGAATATCGCCGTCTTGGCCCAGAAAATCATGGCTCATTTCGACGCCGGGCAAATGCCCCGTCAGTATCCTGTGACCGTGCAATGCCCCTTTGGCCGCGCCCGTGGTGCCAGAGGTATAGATCAATACGGCAGGATCGTTTGGGCCTGTCTCATCGGCATCGGGTGCATTCATGTTGGCTGGCAATTCAGCTTGCGTGATTGCCTCAACCCCCAAACCGTTAAGCATTGCCGCACCTTCGGTATCGGTGACAGCCACCCGCAAACCTGCATCAGCGACGCGCGCCGCCAATGCCTCTTGCCGAAACAACTTGAACAATGGAACCGAAATCGCCCCCATTCGCCAACAGGCAATATGCGCTGCCGCCGTAAGGGGCGATTGCGACAGCAGCACACCGACACGATCACCGCGCGTGACGCCCTGCGCCACCAAAGCAACCTGAACGCGGCGCGAATGCGCCCACAGCTCGGCGTAGCTGACATCGCGGCGCGCGCCGTCTGTCAGATCAATGATTGCCGTCTGCCGCCCATAGCCCTTTTCAGCGGACTCAACCCATTTATCGCAAACCTGCGCAGCCATGTTTAGCCTGGCAGGCACGTCCCAGCGGAAACCCGTCCTCAGCGCGTCATATGAGCGACCGCTTTCCAGCATCTCAGCGCGCCATCGCCCCCATCAGCTCGCGCCCGATCAGCATACGGCGGATTTCGGAAGTACCCGCGCCGATCTCCATCAACTTGGCATCGCGGAAAATACGCGCAACAGGGCTATCATTCAGAAAACCGGCACCGCCCATAGCCTGCACGGCTTGATGCGCGACAACCATTGCCTCTTCAGAGGAATAAAGCACACAGGCCGCAGCGTCCTGGCGTGTGACCTGCCCCTTGTCGCAGGCCTTGGCGACCTCATACACATAGGCGCGCGACGTGTTCATTTTCGTGTACATATCCGCGATCTTGCCCTGCATCAGTTGGAAATTGCCGATGCTTTGACCGAACTGCTTGCGCTCAACCATATATGGCATGATTTCATCAAGACAGGCTGCCATGATGCCCGTGCCAATGCCCGACAGGACAACGCGTTCATAATCAAGACCGGACATCAGGACGCGCACGCCCTTGCCCTCTTCACCCAGAACGTTTTCAAACGGGACTTCGACGTTGTCAAAGATCAACTCGGCAGTATTGGAGCCGCGCATGCCGAGCTTGTCGAAATGGTTCGATGTGCTGAAACCCGTCATGCTTTTTTCGATCAGAAAGGCAGTCATGCCCTTGGAACCCGCATCAGGATCGGTTTTCGCGTAAACCACCAGCGTATCGGCGTCAGGACCATTGGTGATCCAGTATTTATTGCCGCTCAAACGGTAGTGATCGTTGCGCTTTTCCGCGTGCAGCTTCATCGACACCACATCAGAGCCTGCATTGGGCTCTGACATCGCCAGCGCACCGACCTTTTGACCCGAGACCAGATCAGGCAGGTATTTCGCCTTTTGCTCGGGCGTACCGTTGAGGCTGATCTGGTTGACGCAAAGGTTGGAATGCGCGCCATAAGACAGCGAAACAGACGCCGACGCGCGCGCGATTTCCTCAACCGCGATCACATGCGCCAAATAGCCCATGTTCGAGCCGCCGAAGTCTTCGTCAACCGTGATGCCATGCAGACCAAGCTCGCCCATTTCTGCCCAAAGCTCGGGTGGGAAGACGTTATCTGTGTCGATTTTTGCCGCCATCGGCTTTACGCGCTCCTGCGCCCAGCGGTGGACCATATCGCGCAGGGCGTTGATATCTTCGCCCAGATCAAAGTGCATGGAATGGGTGAACATGGCGTTGGCTCCCGATTTATTGAACGCTTGTTCAGATAATGCAGAACAGGAATGATTCCGTCAAGCCGCGCGCGCAATCAAGACGACACGTTACTTGGCCCGCGGCGGACCGGGGCCAGCCCCGGACCCCGGGACATTTAAAGAGAGAGGAAGCGCTTATGCGTATTGCGCGCCCAGATCAGCCTTGGCGCGGGTGATCCAATGGTCCTTTAACCATAGGCACGGTTTGGAATAGCGGATGATCTGGCCCGTGTATCCCGTAAGCGCATCGCTCATCTTGGGGCGTCCGTGAAAGCAGAC
>NZ_JBAUHO010000354.1:0-4677 GCF_049680325.1 Planktotalea sp. | reverse complement strand
TCTGTGGCACGCATCTCTAGGCGCAAAGTATCCGTAAGCCCTTCAAGCGCGAACTTGCTTGCACTGTAAGCCGCGCGCCATTTCATTGTCACAAGGCCCAGAACAGACGAGCAATTGACAATGCGCCCATGCCCTTGCGCGCGCATAACGGGAATGACGGCGCGGGTTAGGTCGTGCACACCAAAGACATTACACTCGAATATCTCGCGCAGACCGTCGCGGGGCAGGTCTTCAACCGCGCCGGGTAGCGCATAAGCGCCATTGTTGAACAGGGCATCAAGGGTGCCGCCCGTTGCCGCAAGAACCTCATCCAAACCGCTTCGAATACTCGCAGGGTCGGTGTAGTCGATCAACGGGCTGTCAAAGCCCTCGCTTTTCAAGCGGGCGCAATCTTCATCTTTTCGACATGCGGCAAAGACCCGCCAGCCAGCAGCGCGCATGCCGTGGGCGCAGTCATAGCCGATGCCGGATGAACAGCCGGTGATAAGTATAGATCGTTGCATAAGAAAAGCCTGCCCTTGAATAGAAGGGCAGGCTTAACACGCGGAAAAAGGCGTGCAATCAGTTATTGGATGCAGTTAGCAAGAAATCGGCCATCCAACCGACACGGCCGCTATCAGTGACGCGCAGCTTGACCCATCCGTCACCGGGATCTTGCAGGATTTCGACCTGCTCACCATTTGTCAGCTTGGCAACGACGTTGAACTTCTGGCCCGGCCCGTTGCGCATATTTACGCGGGCGGCAGTGACTTCGCGAATATCGTTGGCTGTCGTTTCTTCGATCGCGGCTTCTGCGACCTCTTCAGATACAATTTCTTCGGCCTTGTCTGTTTCCAGAGCGGCGGTGACAGCCGCGATAGCTTCATCCGTTTGGGATTCTGGCTTGGCGATCGTCGCGCTAGCGCTCGCAAGAACAATTTGTGGCTTTGGCGCTGGAGCTGCCAGAAGCTGCTCTGCCTTGGCTTCGGCAAGGCGGGTTTCTTCCGCCGCTTTTTCCAGAGCAAGCGCTGCGCGTTTTTCCTGTGCAATCGGAACGAACTCGTCGCCGCCGCTCATTTCGTAGAACGCGAAACCCAAAAACGCGAATGTAATTACGATGATCTTACCCATGATCCCCCCGGATACTGACAAAACATTGCGCGTAAACTGCTCGGTGCGCCTCTGTAGGTATCTCTATACCCGATTCTATTGGATTGAGACAGTGAAACGAACATATTTTTTCCCCGTTGCCGGATAACTTATCCACAGGTTGGAAACGCTTCGTGGCTTGCCGCCTCAGTCTGCTCCCGCTAAAAGCGCGACATGAGCGAGAATACCAAAGATAATGCACCGATTGTCCCTGATCTAAGCGAGCCGCTGCGCCGTGCGCTTGGCGATCGGTATCTGACCTATGCGCTCTCGACGATTATGCACCGCGCGTTGCCGGATGCCCGCGATGGCCTAAAGCCGGTTCACCGCCGTATCCTTTTCGCGATGCGCGAACTCAAGCTGTCCTCAACGGGCGGCTTTCGTAAGTCGGCAAAGATTTCAGGTGACGTGATGGGGAATTACCACCCGCACGGTGACGCTGCGATCTATGATGCTATGGCGCGTCTCGCCCAGGATTTTAACGTGCGATATCCGCTCGTGGACGGGCAAGGCAACTTCGGTAATATCGACGGCGATAACCCCGCCGCCAGCCGTTATACAGAAGCGCGCATGACCTCTGCCGCCGAAGCCCTGCTTGAAGGTCTGGCCGAGAACGCCGTAGATTTTCGCGAAAACTATGATGGCACGCTGACGGAACCCGTTGTTCTGCCTGCCAGCTTTCCCAACCTTTTGGCCAATGGCTCTAGCGGTATTGCGGTGGGCATGGCGACGAACATCCCGCCACACAACATCGCAGAACTTTGCGATGCTTGCCTGCATTTGATAAAAACCCCTGATGCGCGCGACGACACGCTGCTCAATTTCGTGCCGGGCCCCGATTTTCCTACCGGCGGCACTATCGTCGAGCCGAAAGAGAATATCGCAGAGGCCTATCGCACCGGCCGCGGTTCTTTCCGCCTGCGCTGTAAATATGAGGTCGAAGACCTCGGGCGCGGACAATGGCAGATCGTTGTTACCGAGATTCCCTATCAGGTTCAGAAGTCCAAGCTGATCGAAAAGATCGCGGAGCTGATCCAGAACAAGAAAATTCCGATCCTTGGCGACATACGCGACGAAAGCGCAGAAGACGTGCGCATCGTGCTTGAGCCCCGCTCAAAGAACGTCGAGCCGGAAATCTTAATGAACATGCTTTATCGTTCATCCGATCTGGAGATACGCTTCTCGCTCAATATGAACGTGTTGATTGACGGATTGACGCCAAAGGTCTGTTCGATGAAGGAAGTGCTGCGCGCCTTCCTGGATCACCGCCGCAATGTTCTGATCCGCCGCTCGACGCATCGGATGGAAAAGATCGACCACCGCCTTGAGGTGCTGGAAGGTCTAATCATTGCCTTCCTCAATCTGGACCGCGTGATTGATATCATCCGCTATGACGACGATCCCAAAGCCGCATTGATGCGCGAGGATTGGGGCCGTACCTTTGTACGAGCGATGAGCGAAAAGGATTATGTTGGCCCGCCAGCAGGTGAGGGCGAGCTAACCGAAGTGCAAGCCGAAGCTATCCTCAACATGCGCCTACGCTCGTTGCGCCGTCTTGAAGAGATGGAGCTAAAACGCGAGCGCGACGCCTTGATGGAGGAACGCGCTGGGCTGGATGATCTGTTGAACAGCGGCGATCTACAATGGAACCGCATTGCCGATCAAATTCGCGAAACCAAAAAGCAATTTGGCAAGGATCATCCTGCTGGTGCGCGCCGCTCACAATTTGCCAAAGCTGGCGAAATTGAAGACGTACCGCTGGAAGCAATGATCGACCGCGAACCGATTACGGTGGTTTGCTCTCAGATGGGCTGGATCAGGGCCATGACTGGCCATATTGATCTAACCCGCGAGCTGAAATTCAAAGACGGTGACGGGCCGCGCTTTGTGTTCCATGCTGAAACCACGGATCGCCTGTTGGTCTTTGGCTCAAACGGGCGTTTCTATACGATTTCTTCTGCCAACTTGCCCGGTGGGCGCGGTATGGGCGAACCTTTGCGTCTTATGGTGGACCTGCCGAACGAGGCCGAGATCGTTGATCTGTTCATTTATAAAGCGGGCCGCAAACTCATCGTTGCATCGGATGCAGGGGACGGTTTTGTCGTGCCAGAAGATGATGTCGTTGCGCAGACCCGTTCAGGCAAACAAGTGCTTAATGTGCGCGGTGAGACCCGTGCGCGGGTCTGCAAGCCTGTGACAGGTGACAGTGTCGCCGTCGTCGGGGAAAACCGCAAAGTACTAGTCTTCGCGCTAGAAGAGCTTCCCGAAATGGGCCGCGGGAAAGGCGTGCGTTTGCAGAAATACAAAGACGGCGGAATGTCTGACATCACAACCTTTGCTGCCAGCGAAGGTCTGACATGGCTGGATCCCGCTGGCCGCACGCGCACCGAAACAGAATTGTCCGAATGGCAAGGTAAACGGGCGGGCAGCGGGCGCATGGCTCCGCGCGGGTTCCCGCGCGACAATCGCTTTACCTGACAGCGCGATTGATCTTAACTCTGCGCTAGGATAGCACAACGCGGCTGCTATAGGGGTTTTCCATGTTTCGATTCTGTGCCTTGCTCGTCCTCGCATTTGGGCTGAGCGCCTGTGAAGATATTTCCGATTTGTCCAAAGCACCTTCGCCGATTGGTGAATTTTCTTTAGGCCATAATGTCGTTGTTGCGCCAAATCTGGTCATGGGCCCCGCCTCGCGGGAAGCGTCAAGCGATGCATGGATCGCCGCGGTTTCCAAAGCCGTTGACGAGCGTTTTTCGCGCTATGATGGCGAGCAACTCTATCACTTCGGCATTTCGCTGGAAGGCTACGTGCTTGCGCAACCCGGTTTGCCAATTGTGTTGTCCCCAAAATCGGTTCTGATTCTCAAACTCACTGTTTGGGATGACGCTGCGGGCACAAAACTGAACGACAAACCCGAGCAAATCACCGTTCTTGAAACCCTTGATGGCGATACGATCGTAGGCTCTGGGCTAACCAAAACGGCAGAAGAGCAGATGGAGACCCTCGCAGAGAACAGCGCAAAGCTGATCCAGCGCTGGATTACCCGCCAACACCGCTCCGAGCTTTGGTTCAAGCGAAAAGCGGGTCCAGCGGCGCCAGAAGAAGCGGTCGAAAAGGCTGCGGAAGAGGTGGCTCCAGCGCGCAAGAAAGCCACAAAAGCAGTGGCAACTGCCGCCAAGGCGACAAAGAGCGACGCTGAAGATGCTGTCGTAGCTGCAACATCCAACTGATACTTGATTTTTATCTGCGAAGCCAATATGTGCGCGGCAGAGAAATTCGGGTTCCGTTTTGAACCCTCCAAACAAGTGAGGCTCCGCTATGGGCAAGGAAAAGTTTGAACGCAATAAACCACACGTCAACATCGGCACAATCGGCCACGTTGACCACGTTAAAACAACGCTGACAGCTGCGATCACAAAGCTGTTTGGCGATTTTCAGGACTATGCGTCGATCGACTCTGCCCCTGAAGAGCGCGCACGCGGCATCACCATCTCTACAGCGCACGTCGAGTACGAGACAGAGTCCCGTCACTACGCGCACGTTGACTGC
>NZ_JBAUHO010000353.1:0-6684 GCF_049680325.1 Planktotalea sp. | reverse complement strand
GTCAAATCACCGTCGGGCAGTGCTTTGCTGGGCGAATAGGCGATGGCGCGCTCGTCATCGCTCATATCCCGCCAGTGTTTTGCCTGTCCGCTCATGTCACTTTCGAGCGGACATTGAAGCGATCTTCTTCGTAGGCTTTGGTCTTCAGGATATCCTCAAGCTCTTCTACCGCGCGCAGGATGTCAGCCTCGTTTACAAACAAAGGTGTAATGCCAAAGCGCATCATGTTTGGTGCGCGGAAATCGCCGATCACTTTGCGATCGATTAGGGCTTGCATGCACGGATAGCCATGCTCGAAGATGAACGAAACGTGGCTGCCACGCTCTGACATATCGCGTGGTCCTGCAAGGGTCACACCCGGGCAGCGCGCCTCAACCTCGCTGATAAACAGCGCCATCAATTCTTCGGCGCGTTTGCGTACGTCCGTAAGATCGACGCCCTCCCAGACATCCAGCGCCGCTTCCAAAAGCGCAAAGGAGGCGATAGAGGGCGTGCCGATGCGCATGCGGTCGATCTTGCCGGGCATGGGGCGGTAATCGGTATCAAAGGCAAAGGGTGCCTCGTGGCCGTACCAGCCAGAGAGCACAGGTTCGACCGTTTCGATCAGGCGGGGCGCGACGTAGATAAAGGCGGGCGCGCCGGGGCCAGCATTGAGGAATTTGTAGGTACAACCCACTGCGAAATCGACATCCGTGCCTGCAAGGTCCACAGGGATCGCACCAGCGGAGTGGGCAAGATCCCAGACAACGACAGCGCCAACGCTATGGGCTTTGTCGATGATGGCTTTCATGTCGTGCTTGCGGCCCGTGCGGTAGTCTACTTCGGTAAGGGTCACGACTGCCACTTCATCAGTGATTGCGTCGAGCACCGCCTCGGGTTCCACCGTGCGCAGCTCGTATCCGTCTTCTTTCAGCTTCACGAGGCCCTGTACCATGTAAAGATCGGTCGGGAAGTTGCCTGTGTCCGACAGAACCACTTTGCGATCCGGCACGAGCGCCAGACCCGCACCCACCGCTTGGAACACTTTGATCGAGAGCGTGTCGGAGACAACGATCGTTCCCTCCGCCGCGCCGACCAGCTTGCCGATGCGATCACCAAGCGTATTTGGCTGCATGAACCAGCCCTTGGTGTTCCAACCTCTAATCAGCTCTGTGCGCCACTCGTCATTGAGGAAACGCGTCATCGCCCCGGGCGAGGCTTTGGGCATCGGGCCGAGCGAGTTGCCATTGAGATAGGTCATCCCCTCGGGGATATCGAACATGGCGCGGGTCTTGGTGAAATCAGTCATTCAGGCTCTCTCTCGTATTATAGCTGCACCCAACCCTCTGGAGGCTCTTTGCCAGGGTGGACAGTATTGCAGTTCGGGCATGTGCGCGCCTCGGTAGAGGCATAGAACGTCTCATAGACCGGGGGCAGGTCGCGCACGATGGACTCTAGCTGTATCTCTGCCCTGTGGACCAGATGCTGGCACTCAAAGCAATACCACTCAATCGCATCAAGCTCGCCCGTTTGGCGTTTGGGTTCGATTTCAAGCCCGATAGAACCTTCCTGCGGGCGCTGGGGGGAGTGACGCACATGGGGGGGCAGCAAAAAGATTTCGCCCTCGCGGATCGGCACATCATAGAACTGCTCGCCATCGTAGAGCTTGAGCAGCATGTCGCCTTCAATCTGGTAGAAGAACTCCTCGACGGGATCATCATGGTAATCGGTACGCTTGTTGGGGCCGCCAACGACAGTAACCATCAGGTCCGCGTCTTCCCAGATCTGCTGGTTTCCCACTGGGGGCTTAAGCAGGTGACGATGCTCGTCGATCCATGTCTTGAAGTTGAACGTGCTTAACTTGGTCTTGGCCATGGTGTTCTTCCTATATCAAAGTTTCAGCCCGCAGGTTTCGAACGCGGCGCGGGTGGCCGCTTTTTCAGCCTCTGTCAGTTCCAGCATCGGGTGGCGCACATGTCCGCCTGTCTGGCCCAGCAATTCCTGCCAGTATTTGCCATGCGCTGTGGGTTTGCCTGCTGGCTTGGTAGATTTGATTGCAGCGCGTACAGGATCGAGACTGTCGCGCACACGGCGGGCCTCGGCGAATTTTCCTGCGAAGGCGAGCTCTGTGTACTCAACCATGCGCAGATCGTTTTTGGTCTGTAGCTGGTAGGGGGGGGACGAACAGAGATAAAGCTGCCAGCCCAGTTCCTCGATGTTATCAAGCCAATCGTCCTCTAGCGAGGTAGAGACGTGAATCTTGTCGCCAATCATACGGGTCAGGCGCACATACATTTCGCGGGGGACAGAGTATTTGATTGCAACGATATTGGGCAGTTCTGCAATCCGCGCGGCGGTTTCAGGTTCCATCAAATAGCCGCTGTCAGGGTGGCTCCACATCGCGATGCCGAGATCAAGGCGGTCGCAAATGTATTTGTAGTAGTTATACAGCACCTCGTCGCGGTCATGGCAAAAGCTGAGCATCGGGGCATGAACAACGACATAATCCGCGCCGCAGTCCTGCGCGTGGCGACCAAGTTCCAGCACGGTGTCCACGTTCTGGTCTGATATCGACATGATCGTGCCTGCCTTACCCGCACATTCATTCGCCGCAATGGTCATGTTGTCTTTGCGCTCTTGTAGGGACATGGACCAGAATTCGCCCTGCTTGCCTGCAATGAACAAGCCCTTGATATGAAGGTCGTCGATCCAGTGGCGAATGTTGCTTCGCAAGCCAGTTTCGTTGAAAGAGCCATCCGCAAGGAAAGGGTTCAGCGCCGCCGCCCAAATGCCGCGCATGTTTTCGCGGGCGTAGTCTTTGGCTTCAAGTTTCGCGTAGTTCATGTTGTTCGTCCTTTTTGCATGGCCGTCCATAGCGTGCAGGGGGTCAGGGGCATGTTCAGATCAGTGACGCCCAGAGGGGCGAGCGCGTCAAGAGCGGCGTTCAGGATCGCGGCGGGGGCACCGATGGTGCCGGCCTCGCCCACGCCTTTGGCACCCAGTGTGTTCGTGGGGGAGGGCGTTTCAAAACTGTGCATCTCTAGCGCGGGCACATCGTTTGCGCGTGGCATGGCATAATCCATAAAGGAACCTGTCAGCAGCTGGTTGTCTTCGTCAAACTCGATATGCTCCATCATCGCTTCGCCAAAGCCCTGCGCAAAGCCGCCGACAACCTGATCCTTCACAAGGGCGGGATTAATCTGCACGCCTGTATCATCCACGCAGATAGCTTTCTCGATAGTGGGGGTGCCGGTATCGGGGCAAATGCTCATCTGGATCAGATAGGCCCCATAGCCCCAAGCCTGACCTTCGTTCTCATATCGGCTGGTTGTGGTAATGGGATACGGCGCGCCCTTGTCCTTTTGGCGCTTGGCCTCGATGCAGGCCTGTTGCACGGCACTGCCGCCAATAGCGGTAGAGCGGGAGGCAAGTGCGCCAATGCCCTTGGGCGTATGATCTGTATCTGCAAGCGTGACTTCGATTTGATCGGGGGTAAGGCCAAGGTGATCCGCTGCGATCTGCGCATAGCTTGTTTCGCGCCCGTGCCCTTGCGAGGAAGAGCCGCTGGCAACGCTTGCTGTGCCGTTCTTGTGCAGGGTGATACGCGCGCTTTCCCAGCCGCTGCCAGAGGGTTCGACATAAAAGGCGATACCGATGCCAACCAGCTCGCCTTGATTGCGGCGTTTGCTTTGCTCTTGGCGTAGGGTTTGATAGCCGGAAAGCTGCTCAAGCAAGTCAAGCGCACGGATGTAATCCCCGCTATCAAGGCGATTGCCTGTTACTGTGTCATGGGGCAGGGCGCTGGGCGGCAAGAGATTGCGCCGCCGCAGGGTGAATGGATCAATCCCGCTGGCACGCGCCGCTTTGTCAATCAGACGCTCTATCAGCATGTTCGCTTCAGGACGCCCTGCACCGCGATAGATGCCAGTGGGGGTAAAGTTGTCCTGAACAGCGCTGGTTTGGATATCAAGCTTTGGCACAAGATAGCCCGAGGGCAGCACCCGCGCCGCGTTCCATGCGGGAACGAGCGCGCTATTGGGCAGCCATGGCCCTAGGGGGGCAGAGGTCTTAGCCGTCAAGGCAAGGAACGTGCCATCGGCGCTCAGGGTTAAGCGCCCCGTGCTCGTAGTGCCGCGCCCATGGGTGGCGGACATAAACTCATCCGAGCGCGTCGCCGTCCATTTGATATTGCGCTTGTGGGTGAAGGCAGCCCAGAGCGCGAAAACGTCTTCCGGGTAAAGAGAGGCTTTCATCCCGAACGCGCCGCCGACATCGCGCGCAATGACGCGGATGCGGGACGGGTGAATATCAAGGATCGCAGCAAGCTCTGATCGGGTGCGGTGCGGGGTCTGGGTCGAATGCCAGACTGTCACGCTGTCAGTGTCTGTCTCGTAGCGCACCGCAATCGCCCGCGGCTCTATCGCAGAAGGCGCAAGGCGCGGGTGCTGAATAGCGACTTCAACGCTGTGATGCGGTGCGCCGGGCATATCGTTCTCAACGCTTTGCCAGCTGTGCGAGGCGATCGTGGTGTTACAGGCTTCGCCTTCGATCATATCCGCATAGATCAGTTCAACCGCATCGCTGGCATTCGCAGGGCTATCTGCCAGAACCGCAGCGATAGGCTGGCCGATCGCGCGCACCTCATGTTCAAGCAACGCGCAAAAGCGCGGCGCGCTGGGCATATTAATCACTTCGTTCACAGACAGGTTGCCCAAATGCGCAAGCTCTGCGCCAGTGTGAACGGCGAAGATGCCATCGCTGTTAAGCGCATCGTCTATTTCGACATGTTCCAGAATTGCGGGCGCGAATTGCGAGCGCGCAAAGGCAACGTAGAGCGGGCGATCCAGCTTGATATCATCCGTATACTGCCCTTGCCCACGCAAAAGTCGCGCGTCTTCGCGCCTTGGGTTTGACGCTCCGATGTGGGCGGGCAGAAGAGACGGCATGATGTTCCTAGTGTACCTGGGTTTTGCACATTCGATCAACTTGGCGCGAAAAAACCAAGAGGAATGCGCATATATGGATATAAGCAGTAGTGATACCTGAATTAACAAACGGGTGCTGTTTTGATTTGTTTTCTGGGTAAGGTCGTAAATAGCAAATCGCTTGAGGTCGCAGGAGAACGGCATTTACTTTAGGCATGAAATATTTTTACTTGAAGTATAATCAAAGGGCGATAGTCTTTACCCATAAAGCGCGCTGGGCTGAGTTGGTCAGCGCGCGAGAAAAAAGAGACCAACTGGAGAAGCACTATGAAACTGACAAATCTCGTAACAGCAGGGGCGGTATTGGCCGCAAGCTTTACAGCCTCACTGGCGCAGGCCAACGAATTTCGCCTTGGGCTTATCACGCCGCCCAACCACATCTGGACCAAGGGCGCAGAAAGTTTTGGCGCGGCGCTAAGTGATGCAACAGGCGGCGCGCACAGCGTTACGGTTTTCCCGGCGCGTCAGCTCGGGAACGAGGCGCAAATGCTTCAGCAGCTGCAAACCGGTGCGCTTGATATGGCGTTTATGACCGTGGCCGAAGTGTCCAACCGCGCACCTGATTTCGGGGCGTTCTATGCGCCTTATCTTGCCAATGACATCGCCCATGCGTCGCGCATTCTTGCGACGGACACAGCGACCGCCATGCTGGACCAGCTGCCAGCCAAGACGGGCGTCGTCGGCATCGGTTATGGCATGGCAGGTTTGCGTCAAATTCTGGCGCGCGGCGACGTGAAAAGCGCGGCTGATCTTGCGGGCCTTAAGCTGCGCATTACACCGTTCGATCCGATCCTTGATTTCTACAACGCGATTGGCGCGGCTCCGACGCCCATGCCACTGCCTGCGGTATATGACGCGCTGGCGAACGGTCAGGTCGACGCGATTGATATGGATGCCGAGCTGATCTGGAAGCTGAAGTATTACGAGCACTCCGATACAATCCTGCAATCCAATCACATGATGTTCCCGATGGTCGGTCTTGTTTCTGCGCGCGTGTGGAAAGATCTCTCGGACGAAGACCGCGCCGCGATTGACACCCATATGAAAGCGGCGTTGGCGGCGATCATCACTGAATATGTCGAGAAAGACGTAGCATGGCTCGATCAGGTAAAGGGCACGGGCGAAAACTATGTTGAAGTTGGCCCCGAGTTCTTTGGCGACGCCCTTGGCAAGTGGGATGCAATCTGGTCTGCGAAGTCTTCTCAGCTTGGTGCATTGCGCGACGCGGCAGCCGCTGTAAAGTAAACCATGTTCGGGTCGCCCGTTGATCGGGCGGCCCGCATTCTTTGCCGGTTAGGGTTCCCATGCTGCACACATTGTCGCGTCGTTGGGCGCGCGTCGAGATTTTCTGCGCCTCGTTCTTTGCGGTTTTGATAACGCTCTTGATCCTGCTCAATGTGGTGACACGGGCGATGAACGCCTCGATCTACTGGGTGGACGAGGCGGCAATCTACGCGATGGTCTGGATGGCGTTTCTGGCAGCTTCGGCAGGCATACACGAACGCAGCGCCGTGTCCGTGACCTTGGTGCAGGAAAAGCTGGGACCACGCGGGCAACATTTCCTAGGCATTGCCGTCGATCTGATTGCATTGCTGTTTGCGGCGCTGATGTTGTTTTTCCTATGGCGCTGGTTGCTACCGCTTGATCTGTTTCGGGCGGGGTTTGATTTCGAGTCGTTTCAGGGCGAGACGTTTAATTTTGTCTATGCAGAACCCACGAC
>NZ_JBAUHO010000352.1:0-6607 GCF_049680325.1 Planktotalea sp. | reverse complement strand
GGAATCAGCGAAGGGCTTTCACCCGAAACGGCCGCAGGTTGGGGCGCGGCGCTCGCGTTGATGCATGATCCTGCGCTAACTGGAACCACCTTTGAAATGGAACGCGAAATTCTGCAAGGCAGCGGGCTGAAGCGTAGGATCAAAGCCCTGCTTACCTTTAGCCGCCCTCAAAAACCGCGCCTCATCACGCCACTCTAACGGCTGCGGTAACCCCGCCATGCCAAACCCGGCAGCGCCATCGCACTTAAGGCATAGCGTCCAAACATGCGGCGCGGATTGCTGGCCATGCGCCAGAACCATTCCATCGCAATCTTGCGCACCCATTTGGGCGCACGTACTTGCGTTCCTGATAGAAAATCCAGTCCCGCGCCGATTGATGCGAAACCGGCTTGCGGCGCAAGACTGCGGCCAAGCGCGGCAAAGGTTTCTTGCTTGGGCGCGCCGAGCGCCAGAAAAGCCAGTTGAGCACCGCTCTCATCAAGATCCTTCAAAATCGCACGCGCCGCATCACCATTAGGATCAAACCCGAAAGCAGGCGCATGGACATAGGCGATTTGCAAACCAGGTGCTGTTTGTCTCAATGCGTCGCCTGCCGCCGCGAGCGATGCATCCGAACTGCCAATCAGAGCAACAGAGGCACCCATTTTCGCGGCAAGCCGCGCAAGGGGCACAACCAGCTCTGAGCCCGGCATCAGATCAACAGGCTTGCGAGCAAGGCGCGAAACCCAAACGATTGGATTGCCATCTGCCACAACCAGATCCTGCGCTGCATAAGCCGCACGAAAACTTGCGTCCCGTTCCAGTTTGGTGACGTGATCCAGATTGATTGTTGCCAAGGCAAAGCCCTGCTGTTGCTGAAAACGTCGCGCAACCTCATCCATCAAGGCGCTTTGCGTCGCTACATTGATATCAACTGCGAAATTCTTACCTGTCAGTCGCACAGCGCCCTCACTTCATTACTCATAACCGCTTACACCCCTATGCCGCTCAATTGCGCCAGAATTATCACGCCACAGCGCGGAAATAAGCCAAATCGTCAAAGAATGGCCATGATTGTATGGTGAGTTCTTATCTGTAAGTGGTAAGCAGTTACCAGTGGGCCTTGGGTGATTGGAATGACGAATATAGCGATCATCGGATGCGGCTTTGTTGCCGATCTCTATATGCGCTCATTCGCCAGCTTTCCAAACCAGCGAATTTCCGGAGTTTTCGATACAGACCCGGCGCGATTGGCTCAATTTTGTGACTATTGGAAACTGGACGCGGCACAATCACAACACGCGCTGCTTGAGCACCTACCGACCGGCAGCATCGTCCTTAACCTGACCAACCCACGCGCCCACAGCGCGGTAAACCGCGCGATTTTGAATGCGGGTCACCATGTCTATTCGGAAAAACCGCTCGCGCTTGAATTGAGCGATGCTGAAGAATTGCATGATCTCGCAAGGCAGAGCAATCTGCACCTCGCGTCTGCGCCATGCTCCGTTCTTGGTGAAGCCGCACAAACGCTCGCCAAAGCGGCGCGCGAAAGAACAGCGGGCGATATCCGTCTGATCTATGCAGAGCTTGATGACGGGTTTATCCCCCAAGCGCCCTATCAGGACTGGAAAAGCGAAAGCGGCGCGCCATGGCCGTATGAAGATGAATTTCACGTGGGCTGCACATTGGAACATGCCGGCTACTACCTGAGTTGGCTCATTGCCATGTTCGGCCCGGTCGTCGAAGTCATCGCGGCCTCTGCCGAAACAATTCCCGATAAACCGGGCGCGAATGGCACTGCGGATTTCTCTGTCGCAACCTTGTTCTTTGCGCGCGGCGGACCGCCCGTTCGTCTGACCTGTTCGATCACAGCCCCGCACGATCACCGCATTCGAATGATTGGCGACAAAGGGGTGCTGAGCGTCAAGAAAGCATGGGCCAATTCAGCGCCCGTGCGTTTTAACAAGCGTATGGTTTTACGGCGTCGCCTGCTGGAACACCCGATTGGAAAACGCATCAAACTAGGCAAACCAAGCCATCCCAAAGTCAAACGCTGGGGCGCGGCGGAAATGAATTTTGCGCTTGGCCCTATGGAAATGGCAGAAGCCATTGAAGCAGGTCGCGCACCGCGTCTTGCAGGTGACTTCGCGCTTCATCTGAACGAGGTGACGCTCGCAATTCAGCACGCAGGACGCACGCGCGGTGTTCAGCAAATGAACACCAGTTGCGATGTGATGGAGCCGATGCCATGGGCGCGATAGCTCCGCTTCATATCGTTGTGACCGGTGCGGCGGGCTATCTGGGCAAAGCCATCGTCCGTGCGGCAGAGGCTCACGGGCATCGTGTAACGCCCATTGTGCGCAGCCCTGGCGCAGGCCTTGTTCAAGACCTTGCCAGGGACGGTGCATCAGCCAACCTAATAGAGCAGATCAAAAGTGCCGATGCTATTATCCACGCGGCCTCGGAAATGAGCGGTGATTGGGAATTGCACGAACGCTCGACCCTGCCAGCAACGCAAACCATCTGTTACGTGGCAAATGCGCTGAACGCGCATCTGGTTCAGATCAGCTCCATCGCGATCTATGATTTTGCGGCGATCCCAATCGGGGGCATTGTGAGCGAAGCCAGCCCGATCGAGTTTCACCCCGCTCAACGCGACGGATATGTGCGTGCCAAACTAGCACAAGAAGTCATCGTGGCAGCAGAGAACCCAGACGCAAGCGTACTACGGATCGGTGCGATTTATGGGCCGAAACGACACATGAATGCACATCTTGGAATTGGGCTTGGGCCAATTCTGCTGCGGCTCGCATCGCGCGGGCAAGTGCCACTTGCCCATGTGGATATGGTTGCCAAGATCGCCGTCGCGGCGGCACAAAGCAAAGCAAGCGGTGCAGTGAATGTGGTCGATACGGACCTTCCTGACCGCATCCGGTTTATTTCCGCGCTTAGTGCATCAGGCTGGCCGAAATTGGTTATTCCCTTGCCATGGCAGGCGTTGACTGCTGTTGGTGCCTTGCTGTCCTTCTGGAAAGGACGCCCCGGATTGCTGCGCAAAAAAGTGCTGCATGCACGGATGAAACCCCTTGCTTATGACAACGCCTTGATGCGCGCGCAATTTGGTGACACCCAGATGCCTGCCTTTGAGGTGCTGATGAAAAGGGCGATGCAAGATGACTAAGGCAGGGCCAATCGCATATCTGACCGGGGAATACCCCCGCGCGACGGACACGTTCATTCAGCGCGAGGTCGCGGGATTGCGTGCGCTTGGGATGCAGGTCGAGACGTGTTCGATCCGCCGCACCGACCCCAGCCACCATGTCGGGATTGAGCAACAAACAGAGGCGGCGAACACGTTTCATGTGCTTGACGCCGCCAAGAACCCAATGCGCTTGCTGCATGCCCACATCAGCCTTTTCGCACAAAATCCGCGCCGCTATTTCGGGGCATTTTCGCAAGCCTGGCGCACCCGCGCGCCGGGCGTGAAAGCAGCGACTTACCAGATGATCTACTTCGCCGAGGCAGGCGTTCTTGCCCGCCACATGCAAGAGCGCGGCATCACCCATTTGCACAACCACATTGCAACGGCGTCCTGCACAGTTGCGATGATAGCCAGCGCGCTTAGCGGTGTTCCATACAGCTTTACCCTGCATGGCCCTGACATCTTCTTTGAACCTCACCGTTGGCGTTTGGACGCCAAAATCGCTTCGGCCAGATTTGTCGCTTGCATCAGTCATTTTTGCCGTGCTCAGGCGATGAATTTCTCAGGTGCAGAGCATTGGGGCAAACTACATATCGTGCATTGCGGGATCGAACCTGATCGCTATACGCCGACTCCGCGCAAACGCGGCAAGCAGCTTTTGTTCGTTGGACGACTCGCTGCTGTCAAAGGTGTGCCTGTCTTGTTGGATGCATTGAAAATGTTAGGCGAGCATGACGGTTTAACCCTCACATTCATCGGAGATGGGCCAGAGCGCGAAGCCTTGGAAAAGCAAGCCGCGCAAATGGGTCTGGCGGGTATGACGAAATTCGTTGGCTACAAAAACCAATCCGAGGTCGCAGAGGCCCTTGCCAGCACCGATGTTTTCGTTCTCCCGAGCTTTGCCGAGGGCGTTCCCGTTGTTTTGATGGAAGCCATGGCCGCTGCGGTTCCTGTCATCACGACCCACGTGGCCGGCGTGCCCGAACTGGTCGAAGATGGCGTTCATGGCATCCTGACCCACGCCGGTGACAGCACGTCATTGGCCAACGCAATCGATGCGCTTTTGAGCGATCCCGTCATGGCAGAGCGAATGGGCCGCGCGGGGCGCGAAAAAGTTAGCGCAGCCTTCAATATCGCTCATGAGACCGCATGGTTGGCCGAGCTTCTTGACGCTTATGAAAAGACGGATGCAGACATGCCCGTAAGGAGAGAGCCGTGAGTAGTGTCGGAGCGATCGTCATCGGGCGCAATGAAGGTGCGCGTTTGAAGCGTTGTATTGCCAGCCTCATACCGCAAGTGGCGCATTTGGTGTACGTCGACAGTGGCTCAACCGATGATAGTGTCGCCTTTGCCCATTCGCTGGGCGTGAAGGTGGTGCAACTGGATACGGCCACCCCCTTTACCGCAGCGCGTGCCCGCAACGAAGGATTTGAGGCCTTGATGGGAATCGCGGACTGTGAATTTGTGCAATTTATCGACGGCGATTGCGGTGTTGAGCCTGATTGGATCGCCAAAGCGAGCGCACAAATGGCCGCTGACCCCACGTTGGGACTGGTGACAGGGTGGCGGCGCGAAATCTTTCCTGACAACTCCATCTACAACGCACTATGCGATGTGGAGTGGCATCGCCCTGCTGGGACGATCAAAGCTTGCGGCGGCGATATGATGGTGCGCGCTGCTGCTTTTGATGATGTGGGCGGATTTGATCCCACCGTGATTGCCGCCGAAGATGACGAGTTTTGTCAACGGCTTGCCGGGGCGCAATGGAAGCTACTGCGTATTCCTGAACAGATGACTTTGCACGACGCCAACATGCTGCACTTCACCGAATGGTGGAAACGTGCAGAACGTTCCGGGCATGGATTTGCGCAGGTTGCCGACCTGCACAAGGGTTACTTCGGACCAGAGCGTAAGCGCGTCATGGTCTTTGGCGGTGTGTTGCCCGCACTGGCCCTTATTGGTCTGCTGTTTTCCTGGAAACTTCTGCTGCTGGTGATCCTCGCTTACGGGGTATCCTACGGGCGCACGATTTTCGGCCTCAAGAATGAGGGTATCGAGCAGCGCCCGCTCTTGTATCAGTTAGCAGGACTACTTTCCCTGTCCAAGATACCCAACATGCTGGGCATGATCCGTTACTATTGGCGCAAACGCATGGGCCGCGATATGCGCCTGATCGAATACAAGTAGGATGACATTATGAGTACCCCATTGCGCGCTGGCATAATCGGCGCAGGCTATATTGCGACATGGCACGCGGACGCCATCAAGCAAACCGCAGGTGTTAAGCTTGCTGCGGTATGCGACGTTTCCGAAGGCGCGGCGCGTGATCTGGCAGAGCCGCGCGGTGCCACGGTTTTCACCGACGTGGACGCGATGCTGTCCTCTGGAACCGTAGATGCGGTTCACATTCTGACACCGCCACAACTGCATGCCGACCTTGCTGAAAAGGCTTTGCGCGCGGGCGTCGCAGTTCTTGTGGAAAAACCTGTCGCAACCAGCGCTGACGAAATGCGCGCGATGGCAAATGCCGCGCGCGAAAGCGGAAACCTGCTCGCCGTGGGCCACAACTTCCTGAGCCTTCCGGGATACGAACGCCTGAAAGCTGCGCGCGCAGCTGGCAAGATTGGCCGCATTAGCGCCGCTGAGTTCAACTGGTGTTTCCCGCTTGCTCCGCTGCGTTCTGGTCCTTTCGGGTTATGGATGCTGCGCGAACCCAAGAACCTTTTGCTTGAACTTGCGCCGCATTTGTTCGCCTTCGCTGTTGATCTGTTCGGGGACATCGACGTTCTTGATGTGCATCTTAGCCACCCCACCAAATTACCGGGCGGCGCGACGCGGCATCAAAGCTGGCGCATTCTTGCGCGCGCGGGTCATGTGGATATCACAGTTAACCTAAGCACAGTTGAAACGCTTGACGATCGCTCGCTTACCCTGCGTGGTTCCAACGGTTTAGCGAAATACGATTATGCCGCCGACGCGCTCGTTGTCCGCTCGGAAAATGCGGCTGATCTGATTGTGAACCCTTTGGTGAACCAACTGACCCAATCAGTCGGCCACCTTCGCGAAGGCGTTATAAATGCCGTGCGTCAAACCTTATCCTTGAACCGCAAATCCGCCTATGGGCTTAGCTTTCTCGGCATCACTGCTGCCTTCTACGACGCCCTTGCAAACAAGGGCGAGATTGATCCACGCTTTAACGCGGCAAGCGGTGTGAAGGTAATGGACGCCCTACAGCAAGTGATGGATCGCCTGCCCGCAAA
Source organism: Planktotalea sp. (assembly GCF_049680325.1). Lineage (GTDB taxonomy): Bacteria > Pseudomonadota > Alphaproteobacteria > Rhodobacterales > Rhodobacteraceae > Planktotalea. The sequence goes on along the minus strand of NZ_JBAUHO010000352.1, from coordinate 166 downwards.
GGGTGCAGAAACGCACAATCATCCACCCAGAACCCGCGATCCGAAACCTGATGTGATGGTCATCGGGGGCACGGGTTTTATCGGCGCGCATCTGACGCGCACCTTGGTCGCCAAAGGCCATGATGTGCGCGTTGTTTCACGCGGGACACGCGGGCCATTTCCAGAC
>NZ_JBAUHO010000351.1:0-29541 GCF_049680325.1 Planktotalea sp. | reverse complement strand
GAGCTGAACAAGCGCCTGATCCGTGAAGATCGCATGGCAATTGCCCAAGCCTGTTTCGACTTTCTACCGATGCGTGCGCAGTTAGACCTTGAAGGTTGGCCAGAAGTAGACATCTTCTCTCACTAATGGCTGACAAAAACACATTTCTGGACACCGCGCGCCGCGTAATCCGTATCGAGGCCGATGCACTTGGCCTTCTGGCTGATGGCATCGGCGATCCTTTTGCAGATGCGGTGCAATTGATCCTTGATGCGCCCGGGCGCATTATTGTCTGCGGTATGGGCAAATCTGGTCATGTCGCGCGCAAGATCGCTGCGACCTTTGCCAGCACGGGAACCCCCGCGCATTTCGTGCATCCTGCCGAGGCCAGCCATGGCGATCTGGGTATGATGACCAAAGGCGATGTTGCACTGGTGCTTTCTAATTCTGGCGAAACGCCCGAGCTGGCCGACGTGATTGCCTACACACGCCGCTATGGCATTCCGATGATCGGCGTTGCGAGCAATGCGAAATCAACGCTGTTGATGCAATCGGATGTTGCGATTGTTTTGCCCGCCGCTGAGGAAGCCTGCGGAACTGGCGTCGTTCCCACCACGTCGACAACCATGACCCTTGCGCTGGGCGATGCGATGGCGGTGGCCTTGATGGAACATCGCGCCTTTACCCCTGCCAATTTCCGCGATTTCCATCCGGGCGGCAAACTTGGCGCGCGCCTGTCCAAGGTAAGCGATTTGATGCATTCGGGCGATGCGCTTCCGCTGGTTACGCCTGACACGCACATGAGCGATGTTCTTTTGGAAATTTCCCAAAAGGGCTTTGGCGTTGTGGGTATCATTGACGCCGACGGCATTCTGCAAGGCATTATTACCGACGGTGACCTGCGCCGCCATATGAACGGTCTGTTGGATCTCAACGCAAACGAAGTGCAAACCAGTGGCCCAACGACGATGCGCGCTGGTGCATTGGCGGAAGAAGCGCTGGGCGTAATGAACACCCGCAAAATCACCTGCTTGTTCGTGACCAATGACGCGGGCAAAGTAGAAGGGCTGCTTCACATCCACGACTGCCTGCGCGCTGGTCTTGGTTAAATCATGGCCTTTGGAGATCACGCATATACGCGGGTTGTGCGAGGGCTAAAAGTTACGCTCCCGCTTGTTGCGCTTGTGCTGCTTTCCACCATGTTCATGCTGTCGCGCAAGGTTGATCCATCCGCCGCCGTCGCACTTTCAGATCAGGCGTTTCGGGATAGGATTGATCGCTCACAACTTAGTGGGCCGCAATATGACGGCAACACGAAATCCGGCAAAAGCCTGACCGTCACGGCGCGTTCTGCCCGTCCTGACCCTGACGTAGAGGGCAAGACATATGGTCAGGTCGTCAACGCAACTATCAATCTCGACAATGGCGAGACGATGACCGTCAAAGCGGACACAGGCATCGTTGACGATGCGGCCGATCTCGCTGTTCTAAGCGGAAATGTGCACATCCGAACAACCGATGGATATGACATGCGCACCAGTCAATTGACCTCCCTTTTGTCAAAGGTAGAAGGGGAATCCGCAGGCCCAGTCACCGGATATGGCCCGCCTGGCACGCTTTATGCTGGCAAAATGTTTGTGAAGACGGACGAAAAAAGTGGCAATGTGCTTTTGCTTTTTACCCAAGGCGTACATTTGGTATATAAGAAGCAAATAGATGAATAGGCGAGCACCGTGAAGTTGATCAAAACTACCCTTATCGTTTCTGCGCTGGCCATGTTGCTTTCCACCATGGATATTGTCACTGCCCATGCTCAAAGCGCGGAAGGCGGGACATCTATCTCCTTTGGTGACCGTGAACAAAATACAGATGCGCCCATCGACGTCACCTCTGCCCAACTCGCTATCGACGAAAATGCGAACACTGCTTTATTCACGGGTGATGTGGTCGTCGTGCAAGACAATATGACGCTATATGCGCCTTGGGTGAAAGTGTTCTACCTTGAGGACCAGAGCGGCATTTCTCACATGCACGCCAAGGACGGTGTTACGCTGATTCAAGGTGAAGAAGCCGCAGAAAGCGAAACCGCTGATTATAGCCTGAAAGACGACGTCATCATCATGTCAGGCGATGTACTGGTCACGCAAAAGCTAAGTGCGATCGCCGCTGATAAGATGACGATCCAGCTGGAGGATGGAACTGCCTTAATGACGGGCCGTGTCAAATCTCTGCTGCGTACCAACTCCAAAAAAAAGGGCGAAAGCGAATGAGCGGGCCTTCCCTGAAGGTAACCGAGGGTAGCTCTGGCCTGCGCATCAACAACCTGCGCAAAAGCTATAAGAAAAAGGTCGTCATCCGCGACGTTTCAATGAAACTTGATCGCGGCGAGGTGATTGCGCTGCTTGGGCCGAACGGTTCAGGCAAGACCACCAGCTTTTATGCAATTGCTGGCCTCGTTTATCCCGAAGGTGGCACCGTTTCGATAGACGGGCGCGATGTGACCAATCTGCCAATGTATCGGCGCGCCAAGCTTGGCATCGGCTATCTTCCGCAAGAAATGTCTATTTTTCGCGGCATGAGCGTCGAAGACAACATCGCCTCTATCCTCGATATTTCATCCAAGGATCGCCAGAAACGGCGCGAACGTCTTGAAGAGTTGCTCTCCGAGTTTTCGATCGAGCACCTGCGCAGCGCGCCTGCGTTGGCGCTATCGGGCGGAGAACGTCGCCGCGTTGAGATTGCACGCTGCCTTGCGGCTGATCCGAAATACCTTCTGCTGGATGAACCTTTTGCTGGCGTTGATCCGATCTCGGTCGGAGATATTCGCCATCTCGTGGCCGACTTGAAAAAGCGCGGGATTGGGGTGCTGATTACCGACCACAACGTGCGCGAAACGCTCGAGATTGTTGACCGTGCTTACATTCTGCACGATGGGCAGGTTCTTATGTCTGGCACACCCGAAGACGTGGTTGAGAACGAAAATGTCCGCCGTGTCTATCTGGGCGACAATTTCAAAATCTCTTAAAAGCGTCGTTCAAATTATTGCGCCATTTTGTCGGATTTGATTGACAAAATGGCTGGCGATAGCATCAAATGAACCCATGACGTTTTGCAAGATCTCGCATCTTCATCTGCTACATGTCTCTCTTGGGGCAGAAACAGTGTTATCTACAATTCGTTCATTCTCTGTCCGCCAAACCTGACAACAGGACCGCGCGCTCCCGTCGGAGTCCGCGCGGTGGCATCAATACATGAAGGAGACAGGATGCGTTACCAAATCAGTGGCAAGCAAATAGCTATCGGCGAAGCGCTTCAAACTCACGTAAAAGAAGAGTTAGGCGCAATTCTGGCAAAATATGCCCAGCGACCGACCGATGCGAATGTGATCTTTTCAAAAAGCGCGCATGAGTACGTTTGTGAAACAATCGTGCACCTTTCAACGGGCTTGACGGCCTCTGCACGTGCCCATGCTACTGAAATTTATGCCGCATTCGATGCCTGCGGCGAAAAAATGGACAAGCAGCTGCGCCGCTATAAACGTCGCCTGAAAGACCATCACAAGGACCGGACCGATCCAGTTGAACTCATTGGCGCTTCCTCATATATCCTCGCCAGCGACCACACTGAAACGGAATCAGAGCCAGAAACCTTGCAGCCCGTAATTGTTGCCGAGATGGAGACGAAAATCCCGTCTCTTTCAGTTGGCGAAGCGGTTATGCAAATGGAACTCGCTGGCGCACCCGTCCTTGTGTTCAAAAATGAAGGTAGCAAGGGTGTGAATGTGGTATACCGTCGGGATGACGGGAATATCGGCTGGATCGACCCAAACTAGAAAAACGCGCCATCACATTGATGGATGCGGTAAGGTACAGGCAAAATGGATATCCACGATCTGTTGAAACCGGAGGCAGTCAAACTTGTCTCTACGGTCTCTAGCAAGAAGATGCTCTTGCATGCTGTGGCTGACCTTGCCGGGCAAGCACATGGTTTGGACGCGCCGTCCACGCTTCATGCCTTGCAAGAACGCGAAGCGCTGGGGCCAACAGGAGTTGGCCACGGCGTCGCCCTTCCCCATGCAAGAGTAAAAGGGATAGACTCGGTAAAGGCGATTTTCATCCGCCTTGAAAAGCCGATAGATTATAGCGCTGTTGACCGGCAGGCTGTGGATCTGTTCTTTGGCTTGCTTGCACCAGAAGATGCCGGGGTCGAGCATTTGAAAGCGCTGGCGCTCGTCTCGCGTACTATGCGCGATTCATCAATCTGCGAGAAATTGCGCGCCAATGATGATCCGGAAACGCTTTATACAATCCTAGCTGAAGCCCAGCGCCAAAAGGCAGCGTAGGACGCGTTAGGTGGAGATCGTGATCCCCGCTTGGGTTAATGGCGTTCTTACGCCCGTCGAAAAACTGGACGCACATAAACGCGGACTGCGCCACAAGGCCGTATCGGTTTTTGTGTTCCACAAAGGCGAAATCCTGATCCAGCGACGCGCGCTTGGCAAATATCACACGCCCGGGCTTTGGGCGAATACTTGTTGTACGCACCCCCATTGGGACGAGCCTGCCGAAACCTGTGCGTTACGGCGCCTGGAAGAAGAGCTTGGGCTCAAACTTGAGAATTGCACCTATCGCGGGCAAGTCGAATATCGCGCTGATGTCGGGAATGGGTTGATCGAACATGAATTGGTAGACGTCTTTGTTGCGCATTTGAATGAAAGGCCTGCCACCCGACTTAACCCTGACGAAGTCATGGGCGTTCACTGGGTTAGCTACCCCGACCTTTTGGCAAGCGTCGCATCTGAACCCGAACGCTACACACCGTGGCTCAGGATTTATCTGACAGATTTCGCTGAAAAAATTTTCACGCTCGAGGAACGCTTGCCGTAAAACCCTGTATCGGAGTGAACGTATTGCGAAGCGAAGATGCAATTTTTCGCGCGCTAGTTGTACCGAAACCCACGAATCTGTTAATATTTACTTATGAAGCTGTTTTCTTTTTTGGTTTTGTTGATTTCGATGAGTGGAACTGCGCATTTGGAAAAGCAATATCCTACACTAGAAACGGTCAACGGGACGCTTTTGGGGCGCGATGTATTTTGCCCTGAATTTAAACTGGCAAGTGGTGAATCGATCAGCCTGTCGGGGAGTGTTCCCAAGTCCGAGAACGGCACCAAATTTGAACTTAAAGGCCAGTGTCGTGCACGTAGGTGTTTACGACGACGGCTTTGAATATACCCACGAAGATTTGGCTGGCAACTACGACAGTTCGCTTCATTTTCAATATAGCGGGACAACCTATGACCCCTTCCCGATCTCGGGTGGCGACGGCCACGGGACTGCCTGTGCGGGCATTATCGGCGCAGTTGGCGAAAACGGGATTGGTGGCGTTGGTGTCGCTTGGGGCGTAACGATGACCGGGGTGAACTTCCTTGAAGGCTTGCCCAACGCAGCAGCAGAAGTCGCGTCGCTTGCATGGGCGCAGAATTTTGATCTGATTAGCAACAGCTGGGGCCGCACACCGCTTTACGGAAGCTATCAAAATCTGACCAACACCAGTTCATCTGTTTATGCAGAAGTCTATAACGGCATGGAAGTTGCCATTGAAAATGGTCGCGGTGGCCTTGGTACTGTCATCTTGCAAGCTGCTGGCAACGATACGCTTGATGCCAATGCCGATGGCATCAACGCAATTCGCTATACAACCACAATTGCCGCTACGGAGCTTGACGGGTTTGTCGCGGATTATTCCAACTATGGCTTGTCCATTCTCGTTTCGGCACCCGCAGATAACTACACAACCGACCGCACTGGCGGCGACGGATATGACGGCGGAAATTACACTGCGGGCTTTAACGGCACATCAGCAGCAACCCCAGTTGTTTCTGGAGTTGTCGCCTTGATGTTAGAGGCCAACTCAGGCCTTGGCTGGCGCGACGTTCAGGACATACTCGCGATCTCTGCGACGCATACAGGTTCTGCCATCAATGCGGGACCAAGCGGGTTTGAGCAGTCTTCTTGGGGTAGCAACTCTGCCACCAACTGGAACGGTGGCGGCATGTCGTTCAACCTAAGTTACGGGTTCGGCATGGTCGACGCCTTTGCAGCGGTTCGCATGGCAGAAGCCTGGTTGGTGATGAATGGCAACGCTCAAGATAGCTCCAATGAGGTCAACCAGACGTTTTCAGTGACCGACAGTCAAACGATTGCCGACAATTCAACAATAACATCAAGCATGACGATTTCCGGCGACATGTATGTCGAAGACTTGATGGTCACGATCGATCTTACCCATACATACATCGGGGATCTGACGATCCTGCTCTATGCACCAGATGGAACCGTTCTGCCCCTTTCGATCAACCAAGGCGGTAGCGCGGAGTTTACCGGCAGTTGGTCCTTTGGGATCACCGCTGTTCTGGGTGCAGAAGCCATTTCCGGCAATTGGGTTTTGTCGATCACAGACTCGGCAGGTGGCGATACCGGACTGCTTTCAGGTTGGAGCCTGGACTTCTACGGACAGGCACTTCGCAATAACACTGTTCACCATATCACCGAAGACTTCCTGACTTATGCTGCGGTAAACACTGCACGCAGCATAATCAGTGACACAAATGGCGGCAAAAACGACTGGCTGAATATGTCCTCTATTGCGGGTGATATCACCCTTGATCTGGACAGTGCCGGCTCGAATGACATTAAGGTTGATGGCGTCACCTGGGCCGATATTGCCGGTGGCACAAATATCGAGAACGCATTCGGCGGCGATGGCGATGATCTCATCAAAGGCAACGCATCCAAGAACGAACTTCACGGCGCGCGCGGCAATGATGATCTACGTGGCTTTGACAATGATGACGAACTCTTTGGCGGAGCAGGCCACGATACCCTAAAAGGCAACCTTGGCGCGGATACCCTGGAGGGTGAATCTGGTAAAGATCAACTTATTGGCGGGGACGGTAAGGATCTTCTAAAAGGCGGGGGCGGCAATGACACCGTCGAAGGCGGAAAAGGTGCTGATGTCATTAAGGGACAAGACGGGGCCGATGTCCTGAAAGGCCACAACGCCGACGACACCCTGTCTGGCGGCGCTGGCGCAGACAAGCTGCTTGGCGGGAACGGCAATGACAAGCTTTCCGGCGGTACAGGAAACGATTCCCTGACGGGCGGTGCGCATGCTGACCGTTTCGTCTTTAACAACAAGGACGACAAGGACTCGATCACGGATTTCGAGAACAATCTCGATACGATTGTTCTGAATGACAATCTTTGGAGCGGGACAAAAACAGCCTCTGATGTCCTCAACGATTTCGGATCCATCGTCGGTGGCAATGCTGTTCTAAACTTCGGTGGCGGTGATATTCTGACCATCGAGAACGTCACGAATCTTGGCCTCTTGGGCAATGATATCGAGATTGTTTAACTAACGCTTAGCGGCGCCGGATCTCGGTTTGGCGTCGCTCAGAAGTTTGGTTGAACTCATACCGACTTGCACCTATACGCACCGCAACGTGACGTGACCCTAGGGAAATCTTAATACCTTGGGGCCAGTCAGACTGACGACAAACAGGCTTGGACGGTATTCCGTTGGAAAACGGACCCTGCCTCTTGGCAGCTCTAAACGGTTAAGCGGTAAGGTGCAGACAATTGGATATCCACGCTCTTTTAAAGCCAGAGGCGGTTAAGTTCGTCACGACTGTCTCCAGCAAAAAGATGCTGTTGCACGCTGTTGCCGATCTCGCTGCGCAAGCCCATGGCTTGGATGCCCCAACCGTCTTGCGCGCCTTAATGGATCGCGAAGCATTGGGACCAACCGCAGTTGGACATGGTGTTGCCTTGCCACATGCGCGGATTGTCGGATTGGACGAAGTGAAGACGGTTTTCATCCGCCTTGAAAAACCGATTGAATTTGATGCTGTGGATCGCAAACCTGTTGATCTTTTCTTTGGCCTATTGGCCCCCGAAAATGCCGGGGTCGATCATCTCAAAGCCCTCGCACTTATTTCGCGCACGATGCGCGAGACGACCATTTGTGCCACCCTACGTGCAAACGATGATGTTGAAACGCTGCATACAATCATTACCGAGAACCAGCGCCAGCAAGCTGCCTAAGCACGCGTGCAGTGCTTACAAAGCGCCGCGCAAGTTCCACAGCTCTGGGAACAGTTCAACGTCCAACATGCGGCGCAGGTATTTCACACCGCTTGTGCCACCTGTCCCACGCTTGAAGCCAATTACACGTTCCACTGTGGTCACATGGTTAAATCGCCAGCGACGGAAATAGTCCTCCAGATCAACCAGCTTTTCCGCCAGTTCATAGAGCGACCAGTACTGTTGCGGATCGCGGTAAACCCTGGTCCACGCCTCGGTCACCGCATCGCTGGATGTGTGCGGCGCGTCCATGCGGTAAACCCCGTCATCAAAGCGCACATCCAACCCCTGCTCCAACGCGCGCAGCGCCACATGATAAAGCGATGGCTGTGCGAGTTCATCTAGCAGCATCTTTTGATGCTCGGGACGGTGTTCGTGCACTTTCATCATAGACGGGTTGCGATTTCCAAGCATGAATTCGATCAAGCGATACTGATGCGATTGAAACCCGGATGACGCGCCCAAAGCCTCACGAAAGGTCGTGTAATCGCTGGGCGTCATGGTGCGCAGCACATCCCACGCGTTGTTGAGTTGCTCGAAGATACGCGCGATACGCGCCAGCATCTTGAACGCTTGATCTGCCTGCCCTTGCGAAACCAATGCGCGCGCTGCGTTCATTTCATGCAAAATCAATCGCATCCAAAGTTCGGATGTCTGATGCTGAATTATGAACAGCATCTCATCATGAGCGTTCGACAAAGGCTTTGACGCGCCAAGAATTGCGTCCATGCCCAGATAATCGCCATAGCTCATATCCTTTGCAAATGACATTTTTGCGCCATCACGTGCTGGATCATATGGATCGCTCATCTTGCGTCCTCCTTCAGTCAATCCACAGGCTACACGAGCGCCCATCTATTTCAAGCCTAAACATTTATGCTTGAAATAATAACATCGCACGCTTACGCTTCCCTGTAAGCAATCAATTTGGGAGCATTAAGATGCGAGTCGCGTGTTTGGGTGGAGGACCAGCTGGTCTGTATTTCGCGATTTCCCTGAAGCTTCGCCAACCCGAAGCAGAAGTAACCGTTTTTGAGCGTAACAAACCTGATGACACCTTTGGCTGGGGCGTCGTTCTATCAGATGAAACGCTCGACAATCTTGTCGCCAACGATCCCGTTTCTGCCGAATCCATTCGCGCGCATTTTGCTTATTGGGACGATATCGCGGTGCATTATCGCGGCACGCGTCAGCTCTCTACAGGCCATGGCTTCTGCGGAATTGGGCGCAGGCAGTTGCTTCTGCTTCTTCAAGCGCGCGCACGCGAACTGGGCGTCACGCTGGAATTCGAACACAACGTCGAAAGCGTCAAAGACTTCGCCAAAGGTTACGACCTTGTCGTTGCATCCGACGGTCTGAACTCCGCAACTCGCAGTGAGTTTTCGAGCGCATTCAAGCCGGATATCGATATGCGCGCGTGCAAATTTGTCTGGCTCGGAACGCACCAGAAATTCGATGATGCCTTCACCTTTATCTTTGAAGAAACCGACAAAGGCTGGCTGTGGGCACATGCCTATCAATTCGATGATGACACAGCGACCTTCATTGTCGAAACCGACGAAGCGACATGGAACGCCTATGGTTTTGGGGATAAGTCCCAGCAAGAAAGCATCGCGATTTGCGAGGATGTTTTCAAAGATCATCTTGGCGGTCACGCGTTAATGACCAATGCCAATCACATCCGTGGTTCGGCTTGGATAAACTTCCCACGTGTCTTGTGCGAAACCTGGCACCACGACAACATTGTGCTCATGGGCGATGCTTCTGCCACCGCGCATTTCTCGATTGGCTCAGGCAGCAAGCTGGCGCTTGAAAGCGCCGTCGCCTTGGCCGAATACATCACCACAACACCCACACTTACCAAAGCGTTCGATCTGTATCAGGAAGAGCGCCGCGTCGAGGTTTTGCGACTGCAATCGGCGGCGCGCAATTCTCTGGAGTGGTTTGAGGATGTTGAACGGTATCTGCATCTTGATCCGGTGCAGTTCAACTACTCGCTGCTCACCCGCTCTCAGCGCATCAGCCATGAAAACCTGCGCATGCGAGATCCAGAATGGCTGGAAAGTGCAGAGAAGTGGTTCCAGATGCGCGCGGGCGGTCCAGAAAGCCCCGTGCGCCCGCCAATGTTCGCGCCCTACAAATTGCGCGATATGGCGCTCGGCAACCGCATCGTTGTCTCGCCAATGGCGCAATACAAAGCGGTGGATGGCTGCCCGACCGATTGGCACTTCATCCACTATGCAGAACGCGCCAAGGGTGGCGCCGGGCTGGTCTATACAGAAATGACCTGTACCTCTGCCGATGGGCGCATCACCCCCGGTTGCCCAGGTCTTTATGCACCAGAGCACGAAACAGCATGGAAGCGATTGACCGATTTCGTCCACGGTGAAACCCGCGCAAAGATTTGCTGCCAGATCGGTCATGCCGGACGCAAGGGATCGACCAACCTTGGCTGGGAAGGCATGGACAAACCCCTCGCCTCTGGCAATTGGGACCTACTGTCCGCATCTGCAATTCCGTGGTCAAATGAGAATGCAACGCCCCGCGCAATGACCCGCACTGATATGGACGCGGTAAAGGCCGATTTCGTTGCTGCCGCCCAAATGGCCGAGCGCGCTGGCTTTGACATGATCGAACTACATGCCGCGCACGGCTACTTGATTTCCAGCTTTATCTCGCCTCTTTCCAACATTCGCGACGATGAATACGGCGGTTCATTAGAAAACCGTCTGCGCTACCCGCTTGAAGTCTTCACCGCGATGCGCGCGGTTTGGCCCGCATCAAAACCGATGTCAGTGCGCATCTCCGCCAACGACTGGGTGGGTGATTATGGCGTCACGCCAGAAGAAGCGGTGCATATCGCCAAGGCCTTCTGTGATGCAGGCGCCGACATTATCGACGTGTCTGCTGGTCAAACATCGACCCAAGGCCAGCCCGTTTATGGCCGTATGTTCCAAACGCCTTTCTCGGATCGCATCCGCAACGAGACAGGTATCGCAACAATGGCCGTCGGTAACATCTATGAACCAGATCACGTCAATTCGATCCTCATGGCAGGCCGCGCAGATCTGGTGTGCCTTGCAAGGCCCCATTTGGCCGATCCTTATTGGACACTCCATGCGGCCGCTGAAATCGGCGATCGCGCCATGACGTGGCCTTTGCCCTATGAGGCAGGACGTGATCAACTATGGCGATTGGCTGACAAAGAAGCAGAGGTCGCAAAAGTATGAGCGTAGAAGGCAAGCATGTCATCATCACAGGTGGTGGTAGCGGCGTCGGGGCAGAACTGGCCAAACGGTTTTCCGCAGCGGGCGCAAAGGTTACAATCCTTGGCCGCCGCCAAGAGCCGTTAGACAACGTGGCCGTGCCGCTTGGCGCACTTGCCTTGACTGCTGATGTTACTGACCGCGGCTCGCTGGATGACGCACTGAACAATGCGCGTGCGCACAATGGTCCAATCGATATCGCCATTGCCAATGCGGGTGCCGCGCCCAGCGCTCCGTTTTCTAAAGTCAGCACCAAAGATTTTCGCGCATCGCTTGCCGTCAACCTTGAAGGTGTATTCCATCTTTGGCAGGCGGCATTGAGCGATATGAAAAATGCGAAATGGGGCCGCATGATTGCGGTTGCTTCAACTGCTGGCCTCAAAGGCTATCCCTATGTCGCACCCTATTGCGCCGCAAAGCACGGCGTCGTCGGTTTGACACGCGCGCTGGCACAAGAATTGGGACGCAGCGGCATTACAGTAAATGCGATCTGCCCCGGCTTTATCGAAACTCCGTTGCTGGAACGCTCAATTGGCGAGATCATCGAAAAAACAGGTCTGAATGATGCAGAGGCGCGCAAAAGCCTAATTGCAGGCAATCCGCAAAAACGCTTCATCCAAACCAGCGAAGTCGCGGGCAGCGCGCTCTGGCTTTGCTCTGACAGCGCCGCTTCCGTCAATGGACACACACTTTCACTTTCCGGGGGCGAAGTATGAAGCCGCAGGCTAATCCAAACCTTGAACCCGCTTCCAAAGAACGCTTGCGCCTTTGGCTTCGTGTTCTGAAAACCAACCGCCTGATGGAGGCGGAATTGCGCGAACGGCTGCGTCTTGAGTTTGCCACGACGCTTCCCCGTTTCGATGTAATGAGCGCCCTTTACCGCAACCCCAAAGGCATGAAGATGAGTGAACTATCGCGAATGCTGATGGTCTCAAACGGCAATGTCACGGGCATTGTAGATCGGCTGCGCGAAGACGGATTTCTTTTGCGCGAAGCTGTGCCCGGTGATCGTCGCGCTGCGCGTGTGCGGCTGACAGCGCAGGGGATCGCAGAATTCGAAAAGCAAGCGGCAGCGCATGAAGGATGGGTAAGCGAGTTGCTGTCTGGCCTTGATGCCGAAACCTGCCATTTGACAAGCGAGTTACTGACCCAGGGCTTGACATTAAAGGACGCGAACAATGAACGCTGAACCAAAACACTTCCTCCTGAAGATCGAAAATCGCATCGCAACAGTCGCACTGGATCGCCCGGAACGCAAAAATCCGCTGACCTTTGACAGTTATGCAGAACTACGCGACTGGTTCCGTGAGTTGCACTATTCGGATGATGTGGACGCCGTTATCTTTGCCTCTAACGGCGGCAATTTCAGCTCGGGCGGGGATGTGCATGACATCATCGGCCCGCTTACAAAGATGAGCATGAAAGAGTTGCTCGCCTTTACCCGCATGACGGGCGATCTGGTCAAAGCCATCGTCAATTGCGGTAAACCCGTCATCGCAGCGATTGATGGCATCTGCGTAGGCGCTGGTGCGATTATCGCCATGGCTTCTGATTTGCGCATCGCCACGCCAGAAGCAAAGGTCGCATTTCTGTTTACCCGCGTTGGACTGGCTGGTTGCGACATGGGCGCATGCGCGATCCTGCCGCGGATTATCGGTCAGGGCCGCGCGGCAGAGCTGCTTTATACTGGCCGCTCTATGAGCGCTGATGAGGGTCATTCATGGGGCTTTCACAACAAGCTCGTAAAAGCAGACGAGCTGACCGGTGCCGCCGAAGATATGGCAACCCGCATCGCGGCGGGGCCGACGTTCGGAAACATGATGACCAAAACAATGCTGGCGCAGGAATGGTCGATGTCGATCGAACAGGCGATTGAGGCTGAAGCACAGGCGCAGGCAATCTGCATGCAAACCGCAGATTTCGAGCGCGCCTACAATGCCTTTGTCGCCAAAGAACGACCTGTGTTTCAGGGTGACTGAACCGCAAATGAGTTTATTGGCAAAATGAAGAAGGACCAGCGTTGTGGCAGATAAGACATTTCTGAATTGGCCATTTTTTGAAGACGCGCATCGCAATCACGCCGCAGAGCTGGATGCTTGGGCGGGCCCTGCGTTAGGTGGCATTGACCATTCGGACAACGATCAGGCCTGCCGCAATCTGGTGAAGGCCATGGGTGATGCAGGCTGGCTGATGCCCAGCGCCTCTGTTGATGGTACGCCTTTGGATGTTCGCACGCTTTGCCTGACAAGGGAAACTCTGGCGCGACATGATGGTTTGGCTGATTTCGCTTTCGCTATGCAAGGGCTCGGCACCGGGGCAATTTCCCTGTTTGGTACAGATACGCAGCGCGCACAATGGCTGCCACTGACGCGTAAAGGCGAGGCGATATCTGCCTTTGCCCTGACCGAACCGCAATCAGGGTCTGACGTTGCCAATTCGACGCTTAGCGCAACGCGCGACGGAAATGACTACGTCCTGAACGGCGAAAAGACATGGATTTCCAACGGTGGTATCGCGGATGTTTACACCTTGTTCGCGCGCACAGGGGACGGCGATGGCGCACGCGGACTATCAGCGTTTATCGTGCCTGCCGATGTTGCTGGCCTGGAGATAGCCGAGCGCCTGGAAGTTATCGCGCCGCATCCTTTGGCGACCCTGCGGTTTACCGATTGCCGCATCCCTGCGAGCGCCATGCTTGGGCAAAGCGGGCAAGGCTTCAAGATCGCGATGTCCGTACTGGATGTGTTCCGATCAACTGTTGCCGCTGCCGCGCTTGGCTTTGCGAGGCGCGCACTAGACGAAGCGCTGACACGTGTCACGACGCGCCACGTGCAAGGCGCACCGCTGTTTGATTTGCAGATGGTGCAAGGCCACATCGCCGATATGGCGCTTGATGTGGATGCTGCTGCGCTGCTGATATACCGCGCCGCGTGGACCAAGGATTCAGGTGCGCCGCGCATCACGCGCGAAGCGGCCATGGCAAAACTGTTTTCCACCGATCAAGCGCAACTCGTCATCGACAAAGCCGTGCAACTACACGGTGGCGATGGCGTGAAAAAGGGCGTGAAAGTCGAAGAACTCTACCGCGATATTCGTGCGCTTCGTATTTATGAGGGCGCATCGGACGTGCAGCGTGTCGTCATTGCGCGGCAGGTCGCTGCTGAACATTTCGGGGGCTGAATCATGCTGGGACACACGGGCCACACAGACACCTTCACGCGGGATAATTTGCCGCCCGAAAGCGCACAGCCCGACTTTTTGCTCGATGGGTTCGACTATCCCGAAAAGCTGAATGCAGCTGTCGAATTGACCGACAAGATGGTCGAACAGGGCTTTGGCGATCACACCGCCTTGATCGGAAATGGACGCCGCCGCACTTATAAAGAACTGGCCGATTGGACCAACCGCCTTGCGCATGTGCTGGTCGATGATCTGGGAGTAAAGCCAGGTAATCGAGTGCTGATCCGCTCGGCCAATAACCCGGCGATGGTCGCTTGTTGGCTGGCCGCGACCAAGGCGGGGGCTGTCGTGGTAAACACGATGCCTTTGCTGCGCGCGGGTGAGCTAACAGCAACAGTCGACAAGGCGGAAATCACCCATGCGCTTTGCGATACACGATTGATGGAAGAGATGGTTGCCTGCGCCAAGACCTCTAAATTCCTGAAGTCTGTTGTTGGCTTCGATGGCACCTCAAACCATGACGCCGAACTCGATCGCCTTGCGCTGGAAAAGCCGGTGAAGTTCCAAGCCGTCGAAACGGGCCGCGATGATGTAGCGCTGCTCGGCTTTACCTCTGGCACAACGGGCGATCCCAAAGCGACGATGCATTTTCATCGTGATCTTCTGATTATTGCCGATGGCTATGCCAAAGAAGTGCTTGATGTGCAGCCCGATGATATCTTTATCGGCTCACCGCCTCTGGCGTTTACTTTTGGTCTTGGCGGACTTGCGATCTTCCCGCTTCGCTTTGGTGCGGCTGCAACGCTTCTGGAAACCGCCAGCCCGCCCAACATGATCGAGATTATCGAAAAATACCGCGCGACGGTCTGCTTTACCGCGCCCACCGCCTACCGCTTTATGATGCGCGCAATGGACGAGGGGGCGGACCTGTCTTCGCTCCGCGCAGCGGTCTCTGCTGGCGAAACACTACCCGCGCCTGTCTACGATGAATGGATGGCCAAAACGGGCAAACCCATGCTTGACGGAATTGGCGCGACAGAGATGTTGCACATCTTTGTGTCTAACCGTTTTGACGATCACCGCCCTGCCAGCACAGGCAAACCTGTGACAGGCTATGAAGCGAAGATCATTGACGACAATGGCCACGAGCAACCACGAGGCGAGCCCGGCCGCCTTGCGGTGCGCGGCCCGACCGGATGTCGCTACCTCGCCGATGATCGCCAGACTGCCTATGTAAAGGACGGCTGGAACATCACCGGTGATACCTTTGTAATGGACGATGACGGGTATCTGCATTTCGCCGCGCGCAACGACGATATGATTATTTCGTCCGGCTACAACATTGCGGGACCAGAGGTGGAAGCCGCGCTTTTATCGCATGCGGCTGTTCTTGAGTGCGGCGTCGTCGGTGCCCCTGACGAAGCGCGCGGAAGTGTCGTTCAAGCCCATGTTGTGCTGGTAGAGGGCTTCACGCCTAGCGACGATTTGGTCAAAGAGTTACAGGATCACGTCATAGCGAACATCGCTCCTTACAAGTATCCACGCTCGGTTAAATTCATCGAGGCCTTGCCAAAAACCCAAACAGGCAAGATACAGCGCTTTCTTTTGAAGCAAGGTTAAAGGCGCATATCGATGATCTATGAATTCCCCCAGAAAATTCTGTTCAAGCATTGCGATCCAGCGGGCATCGTTTTCTATCCGCGCTATTTTGAAATGCTGAACGACTGTGTTGAAGCATTCTTTGCTGACATCGGTTTTGCCTTCGAGGACATCCACAAGGTGGGCCGTGTACCAACAGTTCAGATCGACGCGACCTTTAGCACGCCAAGCCTGCACGGTGATCGGATGGTGATTAATCTACAGATCACCCGCATCGGGCGCAGCAGCATCGGATTGGATTTCCACGCCCACTGTGGCGGCTCGACACGTTTTACCGCGACTTCCACGCTCGTCTACATCAGCCCCGATAATTCCGCTCAAGCGTTGCCGGATGATATGCGCACCGCCCTAGCCCCCTATTTACGGAGGACGACATGACCACCCATAAAATCATTCAGCCAGAGGGTTGGGCACCTGCCAAAGGATACGCAAATGGCGTACTTAGCAGCGATGGCACGCTTTATGTCGGCGGTCAGATTGGCTGGACCGCAAAGCAAGTTTTCGAGACCCATGACTTCATCGGCCAGATGGAACAGGTCTTGCGCAACATCCTCGCAATCGTTGAGGCCGCAGGCGGCGCTGCAACGGATATCACAAGGCTAACTTGGTTCGTGACAGACAAGAAGGAATACGCCGCTCGTCAAAGCGAAGTCGGCGCAGTCTATCGCAAGGTTTTAGGTCGCCATTTTCCAGCGATGACGATGGTGGTGGTTGCTGGCCTTGTTGAAGACGAGGCGCTTTTGGAAATCGAGGCAACTGCCGTAATCAAGCGCTAGTGTTTGCCTGTACCAGCTCTTTGTAGAGCTTTCTGATACGCGCGGTCACAGGCCGCTCACCAGTCCCGATCGGCTTGCCGTCAATTTCAGCCACAGGCGTTTGCGCGCCAAAAGTACCTGTCAAAAAGGCCTCGTCCGCGCCGTAAGCATCGACCAGCGAATAGTTTCGCTCAAACACAGGAATGTCGTTCGCGCGGCATAGGTCGATCACCTTCTGACGCGTTACCCCATTCATGCAATAATCCCCCGTCGAGGTCCAAACCGCCCCTTTGCGGACGATGAAAAAGTTGCACGCGTTCGTCGTGTTCACAAAGCCATGGGGGTCCAACATCAACCCTTCATCCGCCCCGGCCTGTTCGGCCTGAAGACAGGCGATCACGCAGTTAAGCTTGGAATGGCTGTTATATTTGGCATCCTGGGACATCGGCAAACCGCGCACTTGCGGAACAGTCGCAAGTCGAATGCCTTTGCTTTGGAGTACCTCGGCAGGTTTGGAATGTTCGCAGATAATAACCAAGGTCGGCCCTGTGCGCGACAGCGATGGATGCTGGAACGGCTTCACTTTCACGCCGCGGGTCAACATCAGGCGGCAATGCACATCGGTGTGCATATCGTTCGCCTCTGTCGTTTGGCGTAGTGCATCCATGATACCAGCGCGGTCCATGCCAACGTCCAGGGACACCGCTTTGCAGCTCTCAAAGAACCGATCCATATGTTCGTCAAAGAACGCCCAAACCCCATTATAGAGCCGCATTCCTTCCCACATACCATCGCCAAGCATGAAACCACTGTCATAAACAGAGACTTTAGCGTCATCGCGATGCACCAAGTCTCCATTCACATAGATCTTGATATCGCGGTTGCGAATGTCATCTTCGGCGTCGTGTGTCGTGTGGCTTTCCGTGCTCATATCGGCGTCCTCTGGTCGATCAACATGCCCACCTTATTGGCTTGGTCCCAGAAAGAAACTGCTATCGCCAGTTCTCGTATCCGAACATCAGATAGTCACGCTGATAGGCATCACGCACTGCACTTTCGATTTCGTCATTATAAACATCACCAAGATCGAAAAACCGTTCTGCGTTTGACGTTGAAACGTAGGGCGCTGGTTCTTCAACGCCCGCTGACATCGCCAATACCGGCAACATCTGATCCAGCTGATCTTCGCGCAAAATCATATCAGGCAAGGCAAACTCGCCCATGTTCGAAACAGCCTGCGCTTGGCTGCACCAATGGGCATCCACGCGGATCGAGGTCTGACCCGAAAGGTTCATCTTCACAAACTGGGCGAAGGCGATGAAAGCCTCCTGATGGGCAGCCATGTCCCAGCTTTCATTTGGTTCCTGACCGGGGATTGGCAGTTTATGAAAGCGGCGCAATGTATTGCGAATTTTGGTAAAGCTGCCTGTCTCAGTGGTCAGAATTTTGTTGCAAAACGCATCGTACAGACGCGCTACGGGATGACGTAGCACAGTGAAGGTGCGATGCCCTGTTTGATCGCGCTTCCACTGACGCAGAGTCTTTTGATTAAAGCCGGATTGCAGCGCTTCCACGTCTACACCGTCTAGCGCAGCAAGCCAGTCTTGGACCTGTAGCTCTGGGCCGGAACGGATCGGCATATACATCAACGGTGCCCTGGCAGCTGCGATATAACTCGGAACAACGGGGCCTCGACGAGGTTCGAAATTGGGGGTGCGCGACAGGTTGAAACGATCCAACCGCATAAGGCCGCGCTCTAGATCATCCGGATTTTCTACCTTTTCTTCCAAGGCGACAGGATTTTGAGGCTTGAGTGAATCATCAAGCCCGTCAAGACGCGCATCAACGCCCAGATAGGCCGCCAATCCGTTCATCACATCGAGGTTCTGCAAGTCTTCATAAGCCACGTAAAAGGCAGTCTGACCCTGCGCCTGCAAACGGTTAAGCAATGTGACCTGAAACGCTTGCAACTCTTCAACATGGATCTGGAATTCGGCAGGATTGAACGTCGCTTTCGCATCGCGGCGCCGCTTGACGTTCGTCAGCTTCCACTGCCCCGTCTCTTGGGCAATCTTCCAGGACACATAGCTTTCAAGCGGATTGCGCGTCAGAATGATTTTCGCACAGCGGGGATCATCAAGCGCAATGTCCATAACGCGCGGATCGTGGTCATGGAAATAACGAAAACCGCCAAGCCCATCAGAATACCGTTTGATCGTTTCGATCAGCTGGACAGGGCTTTTCTCACGCATTTCCTGGGTCACGCCCAAGATTTCAGTCTTGTTCGGAAACCCGATGAAATGCGGGTTGAAAGCCTCGCCGTAACAGCTCACCCCTTCCATCGCATTCAGGTTTGCTTCGAGAAAATTCGAACCGGTTCGCATTTCTGCAAACACGATGAAGTAGTCAAAAGGAGCGCTCATAGTTACTTCACCAAATAGGGTTTACGCGGTTTCTCTGCGGGCAAGGTTGGGCTGTCTTCAATCGGGAAATCGCCCATAAGATGCGGATGCATCCCTTGGTTCTTGAGATTCTGTAGGAACTGCCCAAACCCTTTCAGGTCAGCCATTTTCGGCGCTTCTGCCAGACGGCGTTGCGGCGCGTTGCCGATCTCGTCAATGATGGTTTGAAGCGGCTCCATCGGGCTTTCGATAAATTCGGCCATCGACCAGATCCGAATGTGCGCCTTGGCGTAGGGGCTGCGTAGCTTGTAGAGAAACTTGTTCTCGATCTTCTGCAAACGCGCCGCTTCGCGCCGCAGATCAGAAAAATTCTGGTTGGAGCGGAACAACGGAACCGCCCAAGCACCGCTGATAACAGAAATCTGTGCGTTGGGGTCTTTGCTCATCTTCAGGCTGATATCTTGCGTATCCAATGGCCCGAACTGGAAACACTGCCGCTCGCCACGGGTGTTCCAAATAAGGTTCGTCAAAAACGCTGGACCGTTATAATCGCGCAGCAACGGTTGATCGCTTAGCCCGCCGTTAATCACCGTCTGGCCATCAGCAAATTCTGCCCGCTCTGGTGAAAACAGATGGCCATGCACCTTCGTACCTGTGGCCCTGGCAAGCCATGGCTCGAAATCTTCGAACAGCTCTGTAAACCCCTGAAACACCGAATAGGGCGCACAGGTCAGACCGTTTTCCCAACCCTCATTGGGGAAGCGGCTATGCATTACCAGACCCGCACGGCCGCGGGTACGGCGTTCAACGGCTTTCGCGAAGATGCGATCAATCTTTCCCGGGTTCGGTTCGGCACGCTTCATCGCGCCGGCCTCATCCGTCAGGAAGGCTTCATAAACTCGGTTCGCATGTGGCCAAATCTTGCGCGCAACAAAGCAATCAGAGCGGCGCAAGAGTTGCAGGTGATCGTCATAGAATATGTGCGGCTTGCCCTGGAAATCAAACTTGGACAGCGTCAGCGAACGGCTCTCGATATTTGAAGAATACTGGCGGGCAAGTGTTTGAAAGTAGCTCTCGTCCGGTATCCAGACTTTGCGAAAATACCGATCATAGGTCTTGCGTTCAGGGTCTTCCAAAACGGCCGACAGGGTTTGACGCGTCAGGCACCACCACTGCGATCCCATGTGCGGCACAAGACCTTTGGGGATACGGCGCCTCAACCCAATCGCGCGTTGGATGGCAACGTATTTGTCAAACAAACGGCGCTGTGTCTTCCACGAAAACGGGAACCGCAGGGTAAATCGCTCGATATCAAGACCACCAACAGTCCAAGGCACATCGGATGTTGTCGCAGATTCGATGAAATCAGTGCGCGGGCGTGCGTCGAGATACTCGATCAGCTCTGCGACAGGACGCAGTGGCAGGCACGATCCAGACGTCAGAAACACGTGACGCACATCGGCAAACCGATCAAGCATCAGTTCCGCCGCGCCTTGGGTTGCGGCGGTGATGCCCCAGCCACCCCATTCGCAATAGTGGCGCTTGGAAAAGGCGATTTGCGTTTCGTCTTTCAGTCGGGATTTGAACGCTTTGAAGGTCTTGCGATCTACCTTTTTGTCTACATGGATCACGACAGGACAACCCGAAGCAGCCCAATGGCGCGCAACCTGTTCAGCGCGGCCAAGCGCCGTGTGCACCAACATTATGATGCCAACGCTCATGCCCAGTTTCCTTTGGACATAAGTCCCAAAATTTCCAACTGGCGCCAGTTGATGTATTTCTCGGACCACTTGCACCAAAGATCGGGGTTTTCGGCCAGGCGTTCGGAATAGGCTTTATACTCGACACTGGCCGAATAGTGCTGCTTACGCAGCAATTCTTCCTGTGCCTTATCGGTAAACGTGTCGAGAAACTTGGTGTGCAAAAGCACGCCCGACGCCTTTTCCCCACCCCATTCATCATAAACAAGGTTCAAGCCGCGTGGCAGCAGATTGTGTGTTGAACTGACATAAGTATAGCGGCGATCCCATTTCACCAGCGGGATCTTGTTCAAAGCGGGAGCCTTTTCAGGCTCGTCCGGGAAGAACACGCGCGCACGTGGTCCACCCTGAATCCAGAGATTCCCAAGCTTCTTGTTCTTGTTGATCGTGTAGTTGCCCGCATCAAACCAGCAAGCCGTTTCCATCGGGTTCTGACCCGCACGATAGGGTTCCGCATCAATGCGCCCCTTGGGATACATATCCAAAAGCATCGCGCTAAAAGATTTGATCGAAGAGGCGTCCAGCCAATCTGTAAGCGCGCGAATGGGGCGGGTGTCACAGAAGGGGAACAAAAAGAATTCATCAGGATCAACAGTCAAACACCAGTGCCCGTGCGCGTAACGCAATTGCAACCAGTTAAGCCAATCCACCCCATAGCGCGAGCGTTTATAGCTATGCTGGGAATGCCAGACCGATACGTCCGGCTGTTCTTGCAAGTATTCAAGACCACCATCATTGGAATCGTTATCAACAATGAAGAAGTGGTTCACGCCCATGTCGCGGTAATACTTCAGGAAATAGGGCAGGCGCACATGTTCGTTGCGCATGGTCGAAAACAGAAAGATATCGCCAGACTTGATCTGGCTTGTGCGGTTGCGAATAGGTTGCAGTTCGCGACGCTTGCGAAACGCACGAATGCGCCAACGCTTGCGTTGCAGTCTAAGCCTATATGACTTGACGATGCCCACCTATCTACTGCCTCCTATGAACTGGCCTGTCCGCCGTTGTTAACCAAAGTGTTTCAACACCAGGTTAAAATGTGCATCCCACTGCGGCGGTGTGTATCGGGCCTGTTCGTTACCTACTCTACCAAGAACAACGCTATCTTTTTGCAGCACTTTTTCAATCTCGGTGCGCCAAACATAGGGATTCGATTGCGCTGCGTAAACGGGGAATTGTCCAAGTACTTCACGATATATGGCCAGATCAGCACAAATGATCGGTACACCAAGGCTTAGTGCCTCTGCTTGCGGCAATCCGAACCCTTCTGCAAGGCTCGGGAAAAGCGCCGCTTTCGCACCGCGGAGCAAGCCCATCATCTGTGCGTCGCCAAGGCCGTTCAGCTCAATAATCTGCGCGCCATTGGTTTTTGCCGCATCGAGACGCGCGAAAACATCTTCGTTCTTCCAGCCACGATTGCCACAGATCACCAAAGTTGGCGGTGGGCTATCGGCATCGCTCGCCCAATCTTCCCACAGATCAAGCAGGAACACGTGGTTCTTGCGTGGCTCGATAGTTCCAATGGTTATCACATAGGGTTCTGGCACGTCTGGCAGAACCGCATTCTCAACCAAGGGCGTCTCAACACCCAAATGTGCAACAATGCTTTTCGGAACACGCCCGAAACCCGCCATATGCCGCGCTGCGTCTTCCAGGGTCTGTTGGGAATTGCAGATCAAGGCATCCGCCAGCTCGGACACGACACGCATGCGGCCTTCGAATTGCGCCACAGTGCCATCACGCTGATGGTCGGGCCAATCAAGTGGGATCATATCGTGAATCAGCACAACGCTTTGTGCATCCTCTAGCGACTTGAACGCACCAAAAACGCGGCGGGTCAGATTGCTGTGACCTGTGTTCAAGTAAAGCACACCGCTTCTGAACTGGTGCCGCAACATGCGTGCCAGACGCGCGGGGCTAGCACGTGCAATCGCCCGCTTGCGCAACGCTGCTTCACCAGCCCGTCGCGCGGGGCTTAGATTCCGGGCAAAGCGCGAAAGAATATCAGGTTTACCCCAATCCGCTGCGACCAGATGGTTGTGAAAATATGCCATGCCAGCACGGTCGAGCAGAAGATACCCGAATGCGCTTCGCAGCAGCGCAAAAACAGGCCGCTCCAGCGACAGGCACCACTCCAGATAAGCCCATTCAACGCGATCAACGCCCGTGTGGATCTGCCCCGTTCTGCTTAGCAGGCGGGTCAGATCAAGACAGATCGGTTTTTGATTGTCGCGCGGGTTTTCCAGTTTGGTTCCGCCTTCCTACACCGCCCGATCGGGCATCAAGGCTCGAGCGGAGCAGAGGCCAACGCCCCTGCACGCCCTTTATTGAGCCGCTTTGTCCGACGCCATGATATCCGACAGATATGCGTGTAAATCGTCACGCAAATCATCACGCGACAGGCCGAATGCGACCGTCGCCTGTAGGAAGCCTGACTTGGAACCGCAATCAAAACGCTGGCCACGGAAACGATATCCATAAACACCGCGATCTGTGCCAATCTCTTGGGCGATTGCGTCTGTTAGCTGAATCTCTCCACCCGCACCTGTCTTGATCTTGTTAAGGTTCTTCAAGACATGCGGAGACAGAATATAGCGACCAATAACAGCAAGGTTAGACGGCTCTGTACCCGGCTCGGGCTTTTCGACCATGCCGTTTACAGACACCATGCTTCCCATGTCTTCCTTGATATCCAGAACACCGTAGGAGGATGCCTTGTCACTTGGCACTTCCATTGCGGCAACCATATTGCCACCAGTTTCTTCGTAGGCTTCAACCATCTGCTGCAGGCAGGGCTTTTCAGCTGCGATAACATCATCGGGCAGAATAACCGCGAAGGGTTCGTTGCCAATCAAACGGCGTGCGCACCAAACAGCGTGGCCAAGACCCAGCGCTTTGTGCTGACGCATATAAGCAATAGCGCCGCTATCCATATTCGTGGATTTGAGAATCTCAAGAAGGTCGGTCTTGCCCTTTTTACGCAGCTCGTTCTCAAGCTGCGGCGAATGGTCAAAGTAATCTTCAAGCGCGCCTTTGCCGCGTGACGTTACAAAGATAAATTCTTTGATGCCAGCCGCGCGCGCTTCGTCGATGGCGTATTGAATGAGCGGGCGATCAACCAGCGTCATGATTTCTTTCGGCACGGACTTCGTTGCCGGCAGGAACCGCGTTCCAAGACCCGCTACTGGAAAAATTGCCTTTGTTACTTTGTTACGCATTACCTGATCCTCGGTTCCGAAATTTTTTTGTTATTTGAAATGTCTCTAAGAAGAAATTGGGCCTAAATCATGTCCATTCAGCGAAAAATAAGTCTTTGTTTCCAAATAGCGACTATCTAATCCCGTTTAGGGGGAAAATCACGCAGATTTGCGAGTCTCCTCAACTCAAGGGTGAGTCGTCTACGCAACGTCATAACACGAAACCGCGCGCCCGTCCGCGTGCTTCGCCCGAACACGCCGCCAGATTGCAGCCAGAAACCTTTGTGCGTAAACCGCATTTTGTGAGGACGCGCAGTTGGCGAGAAAACGAAAACGCTCGCTCGCTGCCCCGCCAGAACGGCCTGCTCGGCCTGGCTTGCCAACTGCCCCTTTTGCCGTAACCCCCCCGAAAACACCTGATGCGGGCCTGTAAACAGCCTCGGGAATGCTTTGAATCCAGCCAGTGCAGGCGGGATTGGCTCCTGCGGGGCGAGCGCACGGCGCTGACCGTCGTCGGCGCCTTTATCAAAGCTATTAAGCAAACGCGAAACATCATTTGGCTCAATCGCCCCGCTCTCCATATGACGCAGGGCACGTTTACGTTGCTCGAACCGCGCGTCCCTTAGTGCATTGTTGCGCAACGCCTCGGGCGCATGTTTGCGCAAATAAACTGTCGTACTTGCGCCGATCTCGAACAGATCTGTTGGCACCCTATCGCCGCGCCGCGTTGCGCTGGCCTTATAGCCGTGATGCACTTGGGCAAGCGGCGAAATAGCGGTGCGATGTCCCGCCTTGGTAAGCCGGTAATTCACATCGGTTTCATCAAGGTAGAACCGAAATGCAGCATCAAACCCACCCATGCCCGCGATAACATCGCGCCTCAGCGCCATGTTGGTGCCTTCGGTCTTTATCGCATATCCGTCTTGAGGTGCCAGCGCCGTGATCTTAGTCTCATCAACCTCAAGCGGGATCGCCACGCCTGTGCAATCCACGCTACGCGCTTTCCATTGAAAGCTGATCCCGTTCCGCCCGATCACAAAGCCACCTACCGCGGCAACATCCGCTTCGTTAAATCCAGCGGTTAGATAGGTCAGCCAACTTGGCTCTGGCACAGCATCATCGTCGATAAAGGCGACGATGTCCCCGGCCGCATGTGCGATGCCCAAGTTACGCGCCGTGGAAATATTGGCCTCGTTGAACGCCACGCATTTCAGATCGTCGTAAAACGGCAGGGCGCGGGCAGCGTCCATGCCATCCCTGTCGGCGACCAAAACGAGCTCGAAACACGGATAATCAAGCTGGGAAATGCCCGTCAGACACAGAGGAAGATCAGCAGCGCGGCCTCTGCTCACTACGATAACAGAGACCGACAGGGTGCTCATTCAATCCCCATCTCCTGCATCATACGTTCGATGACGGGGACATCTTCCGGGTTGTTCAACTCCCAGAACTGACGACCCTTCGCTTCGACCTCGACGCAGCGGACTATGCCCCCCTGCTCCATGAAACGAAGCTGTTCCAGACCTTCCAGCTGCTCAAGCGGCCCAACGGGCCAGCTCGGGTACTCCATCAGCGCCTTTGGACGATAGGCATAAACGCCTACGTGGTGAAAAACCGGAGTGTCATCGGCATCGTCATAGGTGTCCGTCGTAAATGGAACCACTTCTTTGGAAAAATACATCGCGCGCATATTTGCGTCGAACACCGCAGTCGTGCCGCCCACGCGCCCCGCTTTGCGATCTGCCAGAAAACCATTCAAGGCGCGACCATCACAGCGCAATACAGGCGTCGCAATATCTGCCTCAGGCGAGGCTTTCATCGCAGCGATCAAATCCTCAACAAACCAGTGCGGCGTTAGCGGCGCATCGCCTTGAAGGTTCACAACGATGTCCGCATCACTGCCCAGCGCAGTATAGGCCGCTGCGCAACGCTCTGTCCCATTGCCGCAGCTTTCAGGGGTCATCACAACTTCTGCGCCGAACGCTTCTGCCGCGTGCTTGATCCGATCGTCGTCCGTTGCCACGACAACGCGGTCCACGCCGTTAACTGCGCTCGCCGCCTCCCATGCCCGCTGAATAAGCGAGCGCGCTTCGCCGCCAGAACCTTTCAGCTCTGCCAGCGGCTTCGCAGGATAGCGGGTGGATGCGAAACGTGCGGGTATGACGATCAGAACTGACACTTAGGCGCCTTTCAGGTCAACATCGGGCGAGTAGGCGATGAAGAACGGGTTAGCGTAGTCATCCTTGCCGTAGCGCAGCTCTTCATGGTTATCAAAGCGTACAACACGTCCACCCGCGCCGGTCAAAACTGCGTGACCTGCGGCTGTATCCCACTCCATCGTGCGGCCAACGCGGGGGTAGATATCCGCCTCACCCGTCGCGATAAGACAGAACTTGAGCGATGAACCCGCGCTTTTCATGTCACGCACTTTGTATTTGTTGATGTAGTCATCCGTCGCTTGATCGCGGTGCGACTTGGAGGCAACAACATATAGCGCTTTGTTGTCAGGCTTGCTGACCGCGATAATGTTTTGCTGCCCAACCACATCAGGATGCAGCGGGCCAGTTTCCTCAACCGACTGACCATCAGCGCGCGTATAGAACATCCGCTTTTTCGCAGGCGCATATACAACGCCGCGCGTTGGAACACCGTTTTCGACCAATGCGATGTTCACTGTGAAATCGCCACGACGGTGAATGAATTCTTTTGTGCCATCCAGGGGGTCTACGATCAGGAACGTATCGCCCTTGATAGAATGGCTGTCCGACTGTTCTTCTGTCACGAGCATCATATCTGGAAACGTCTCGCGCAAACCTTTGGAAATCAACGCATCCGCAGCCTCGTCAGCTGCCGTCACAGGGCTATCGTCCGACTTTGATTTTACATCGAAATCATCGGATCCATAGATATCCATAATCACATCGCCGGCTGCCAACGCCAGTCGACGCATCGTTTCTTCAAGTTGTTTGTAGTCCATTTGCCCAGTTCCTGCCCAAATTGATTAGTAATGTTGATAAAAAATCCACGCCTCTTATTATATGATGAAGCGCGAACGGCAATAAACATCAATCAATTCGTTCGGTATCAGGCAGAACACACATGTTTCAGATTCGAAAACGGGAAACCACCTTTCGCAAGGTCCTCACCTTCTGTGAGTTGGTTTACCACAATATCGTGCGGACGATCCGTAAAACGCATGGCAACGCGTTGATGAGTATCGCGATGAATTTGATGCAGATGATCATTTTCGTGCTCGCCTTCTATTTCATGTTCTCGATCCTCGGCCTTCGCGGCGCGGTGCTCCGCGGCGATTTCATGGTTTATATCATGACGGGCATTTTCCTGTTCATGACGCATATCAAAACGGTTGCCGCCGTCTCTGGCTCTGAGGGGCCGGCATCGCCGATGATGAAACACGCGCCGATGAACACGTCGATCTCGATCGCCGCTGCGGCCTTGAGCCAGCTCTATATTCAGATGCTGTCGCTTGTCGTTATCATGTTCGCATACCACGTCCTGGTCACGCCCTTTGAAATTCAAAGCGTTACAGGTGTGATGTTCATGATCCTGCTCGCGTGGTTTACCGCTGTGGCTGTCGGAATGGTGTTTCTTGCCATCAAGCCCTGGTCACCGGGGTTTTCATCGTTGCTGTCCACCATCTACCAGCGTGCCAACATGATTGCCTCGGGCAAGATGTTTGTTGCCAATACATTGACACCGCAACTGCTGAACATGTTCGATTGGAACCCGCTGTTTCACTGCATCGACCAATCACGCGGCTATGCTTTTGTGAACTACTCACCGCGCAATTCGTCTTGGGAGTATGCGTTCTACGTCGGCGTCATCTTCCTGATGATCGGGATGATGGGCGAATTCTACACCCGCAAACACGCCTCTGCGAGTTGGAGCGCACGACAGTAATCTACTTTCCAACCTAAACGGCAGCGCTGTTGCCGTTTAGGTCCATTCCACATTGGTCACAGATCACAGCCCGAACGCTTCAATTTTTGCGCTTTAGCGCGCGGGTGGAACACGCGAAGCATGCTTGCCAATCCTTTGTGAAACGCCGCGCTTCTTTCAAAGCGGGCCCGGGCTTCGTAGTCGGCACGACTCATGCGGGTTGTTGTTTCAGTATACATATTCTTAACTCCAAAACGTTGATGTTTTCGTTTCCACTTGATGAACCCAATATGAACATTGACATGACGCCTGACAAACGAGAGGTTTGCGGCATTCAGTTAAGAAAATTTTGTGGATAGATATGGATCGCATCGCCCCGTTCACGGCCCTTCGCGCCTTTGAAGCAGCAGCGCGGCATCTTTCGTTCGCCGCAGCGGCCGATGAATTGAACGTAACGCCTGCTGCGCTTTCGTTTCAGATACGCTCGCTAGAGGATCACCTCGGCGCGCCCGTCTTTCATCGACGCAATCGGGCGGTTGATTTAACCGAACTGGGCAGCGCGCTCTATCCCGGTGTTGCCGAAGGGCTGGGAACGCTTGCGCGCGCATGGGGTGCTGCACGGCGGCGCGTGACGGCATCCAGCCTGACGATTACCGCCGGCCCGGCATTTACCGCAAAATGGCTTGCGCCCCGCCTGTTTACGTTTGCACAGGCCAACCCCGATCTAGAACTTCGCTTTGCCGCGACCCTTCGCATGCTTGATTTCGCACGTGACGAAATCGACGTCGCTATCCGGTTTGGCCAGAACAAAACCGCTGGCCAGTTTAACGAGGTAATCATCAGCGAATGGGCGACACCGATGATGCACCCTAATCTGGCGGAAAAGGTGAAAGTGCCAAGCGACCTGCTCGGCCTGCCCTTTATCCACGACGACAGCCTTACTTTTCTAAAGGATGCCGCAGGCTGGCAGGCGTGGTTTCGTGCGATGCAAATGGACCCACCTGCTGAACACGGCCCTCGCTTTTCGCAGGCAGATCATGCTGTGGATCTCGCCCTTTCCGGTGGTGGTGTCGTGCTTGGTCGCGGCTCGATTGCAGAGCGTTCTTTGACTGAGGGTCGCCTCGTCGCGCCTTTTGCAGAAACAATCAGGGTACCTAGTGAATACCGCCTCACATGCCCGAATGGTTTGGAAACAACACCTGCAGTTCAACGTCTACGCAATTGGATCCGCGCAGAGCTACAGACCCTGAAAACCCTCACCGAAACGCGCAAATTTATCAACTAGCGCACAACACG
>NZ_JBAUHO010000350.1:0-18696 GCF_049680325.1 Planktotalea sp. | reverse complement strand
CCGGCATCGTCTATTATGCCAACTACTTGCGCTTTATCGAGCGCGCGCGCACCGAATGGGTGCGCGGGCAGGGCATTGACCAGACCCGCCTGAAAGAAGACGAGGGTCTTGTCTTTGCCGTGCGCCGCCTTGAGGCGGACTATCGGGCACCGGCGCGTTTCGATGACGATCTGACTGTGCGCACAACCGTCGAGCAAATGACAGGCGCGCGGATCGTGTTGCAGCAGGACGTTTTACGCGGCCCTGATGTGCTGTTTTCGGCCCTTGTGACGCTGGTTGCGCTCACGAGTGAGGGTCATGCAGCCCGTCTGCCAGCGATTATCCGCCGAATCGTCCATTAGAACAGGTGATTTCGCGCTTGTGATGTGCAGATCTGTTGGTTTTTCCCTTGAGGTCGGCTAAGGATAGATATCCTCAAGAGCCAGATCACTGGCCGGACAGAAAAGAGCAGGCAGATGGAAGCACAAACCCTTGCGATGGCGCAGGAGATTGATTTCTCCATGTGGGCGCTTTTTGCGCGCGCAACGATAACCGTAAAACTCGTGATGATCTTGCTGATCGGCGCGTCGATCTGGGCTTGGTCCATCGTCGTGCAGAAATACATGCTATATCGCGCTGCCCGCAGCGAGGCTGCTGTATTCGATCAGGCCTTTTGGTCAGGCGAGCCGCTGGATCAGTTGTTTGAACAGATCGGGCCGCAGCCAAACGGGGCTTCGGAAAAGATTTTCGCAGCCGGCATGACCGAATGGCGTCGCTCGCACCGTGTTGATGGCGGCCTTATTGCCGGCGCGCAAAGCCGGATCGATCGGTCCATGGATGTGGCAATTTCCAAAGAGGCGGAAAAGCTGCAATCGGGGCTATCCGTCCTGGCGACTGTTGGATCGACAGCCCCGTTCGTTGGCCTGTTCGGGACGGTCTGGGGTATCATGAACGCCTTTATCGAGATTGCAGAAGCGCAGAACACCAACCTTGCCGTCGTTGCCCCTGGTATTGCCGAGGCGTTGTTGGCAACGGGTCTTGGTCTTCTCGCGGCGATCCCGGCGGTTATCTATTACAACAAATTCAGTGCGGACAGTGATCGCATCGTTGGCGGCTATGAGGCCTTTGCCGATGAGTTCGCCACAATCCTGTCGCGCCAGTTGGACAGTTAAGCCATGGGCGCAGGAGTTATGCAAAAGGACGCTGGCGGCCAGCGGCGCAGACGTCGCGGCGGGCGCGCCCGTCCGATGGCGGAGATCAACGTGACGCCCTTCGTTGACGTCATGTTGGTCTTGTTGATTATCTTTATGGTGGCCGCGCCGCTTATGACGGTTGGCGTGCCTGTAGAGTTGCCCAAGACCGCAGCGGGCGCATTGCCCTCAGACGCGGAAGAGCCGTTGACGGTGACGATTGCCGCAGACGGGCGGGTGATGATCCAGACGACGGAAACCGATATCGGCGAACTGGTCACCAAGTTGCAAGCCATTGCGTCAGAACGCGCAAGCACGCGGGTTTACCTGCGCGCCGATGGCTCTGTGGCCTATGAGCAGGTCGTGCAAGTCATGGGCGCGCTGAATGCGGGCGGATTTTCCGACATCGGCCTTGTCACGGATACCGGCGGTCCCGAGTTGAACGCCGACCTGACGGGCAACTAGGGCGCGCGCGGTGCAAAAGAGCACCTACATATCAGCTGGCGGTCATGCCTTGCTGCTGGGCTATGCCTTTTTCGGGGGTCTGTTTAATGCAGAGCCGCTGGAATTGCCGAGCATGGATGTTTCTGTCGTCTCCGAAGCGGAATTCGCGGCGCTAACGCAAGCTGCCCAGCCCCCCGATGTTGTGCCCGACGCGCCTGAACCTGTGCTGAGCCAGCCAGAAGCAGAGCCGGAGCCGGTCGTGGTTGCCCCGACACCAGAGCCTGAACCGCAGCCGCGTCCGGAAGCGCCGCAGATCGTCACGCCAGAGCCGCCAGCGCCGCAACCTGTGGAGCCGGAGCCAGCGCCCGTACCTGCGCCGGAACCCGAAGCGGTGGTCATTCCTGACGTCGCCCCGGATACATCGCTACGCCCGAAACCGCGGCCCGCGGATCGCGTTGCGCCCGAAGCGGTTGCTGCGCCAGAACCAGACGTTGCTATCGACAATACGGCCCAAGAGGCGACGCAGCCCGATGCAAATGCCGAACAGGTGATTGAAGAACAGTCCGAAACCGCACCCGAAGAGGCGGTGACCGAAATCGTGACCGAGGCCGAGCAACCTGTCGCCAGCGCACCCACAACGTCACAACGCCCCAAAGCGCGCCCTCGCGACGTGGCGAGCAGCACGCCCGATACCTCATCAGCCGTCAGCGCTGCGCTGTCCGAGGCGTTGGGCGAACCCGCCGCGAGCGACGCGCCAAGCGGCCCTGCTTTGAGCGCGGGTGAAACCAATGCGCTGCGCCTTGCAGTGCAGAATTGCTGGGTGGTCGATGTGGGCAGTCAGGCGGCAAATGTGACGGTGGTTGTTGGCATGTCGATGGATCTGCGCGGCAAGGTGATTGCAGGTAGTCTGCGGCTGGTTTCTTCCAGCGAAGCGGATGGCGCGGCAACCGAAACCGCCTATCAAGCGGCGCGCCGCGCTGTGCTGCGCTGCCAGAAAGAGGGCTATGACCTTCCGGAAGACAAATATGAGCAATGGAAAGAGATCGAAATGACGTTCAATCCCAAGGATATGCGCATTAGATGAGTCTCTTTCGTCACATACCATGGGCAAGCGCCTGCCTATCACGCGCAAACCCCTTTTTTATAAAGCGCGCACACCGTACAGTGCCCCGAAAAGCAGTAGCAGGACAGGCAATGACCCTGAGAGTAATGATCGCGATTTTGGCAATGCTTGCAGTGCCAACACAAATGTTGGCGCAAAGCGGCCCGCTGCGCATTGAAATCACTGAAGGTGTGGTTGAACCCATGCCTTTTGCGGCACCTAATTTCGTGGCGGAAAGCACGGCTGCAAATGAATTTGCAGAGCGCCTTGCGCGCGTTGTCGTCAGCGACCTTGCTGGAACGGGACTGTTTCGCGAAGTATCGCGCGATGCATATATCAGTCAGATCACCAGCTTTGATGCGCCCGTGCAATATGCCGATTGGAAAGCGATCAACGCACAGGCCTTGGTGACAGGTGCGGTTAATGTGAACGGCACAAGCCTAAGTGTGAAGTTTCGTGTCTATGACGTTTTTTCTGGTCAGGAACTTGGCTCTGGTCTGCAATTTGCAGGCACAACACAGGGTTGGCGCCGTATGGCGCATAAGGTGGCCGATCAGGTTTACGCCCGCATCACAGGCGAGCAACCCTATTTCGACAGCCGCGTGGTCTATGTGTCCGAACAGGGCCCAAAGGACAAGCGTCGCAAGCGGCTCGGGATCATGGATTATGACGGGGCGAATGTGCAGTATCTGACGGGCTCAGAAGATCTCGTGCTTGCGCCGCGCTTTTCCCCGACCGGAGATCGCGTGCTCTATACGTCCTATGAAACCGGCTTTCCGCGCATCTATGTGCTTGATGTTGGCTCTGTGCAGCGCCGCGTCCTGGAAAGCCAGGAAGGGTCCATGAGCTTTGCGCCGCGCTTTGCCCCTGACGGGCGCACAGTTGTCTATTCGCTCGCCCGTGGCGGAAACACGGATATCTACAAAATGGATGTCAGCAGTGGTTCTAGCGCGCGCCTGACTTCTGCGCCGTCAATCGAAACCGCGCCCAGCTACAGCCCCGATGGCAGCCGGATTGTCTTTGAAAGCGATCGTTCAGGTAGCCAGCAGATCTACATCATGGGGGCCAATGGCGGCGAGGCCAAGCGCATCAGTTTCGGTCAGGGGCGTTATGGCACGCCGGTCTGGTCACCGCGCGGTGATTTGATCGCGTTCACCAAGCAATCGAAAGGGCGCTTTCATATTGGCGTCATGCGCACCGATGGCTCTGAAGAACGCCTGCTAACCGCCTCCTTCCTTGATGAAGGGCCAACATGGTCCCCGAACGGGCGGGTCATCATGTTCACCCGTGAAACCCAGGGTGCTTCTGGTTCCGCATCGCTCTACTCGGTCGATATCTCGGGACGAAACCTTAAACGTATTCCCACAGAAGGCGGTGCCTCCGATCCTTCGTGGTCACCGCTTCAGCGCTAGGCTGGACCCCTTGTTAAACATCATAATAAAGCAGTGAGATAAGCAGATGAAAATGATCACCAAAGCCGTGCTACTGACTGGCGTTCTCGCGCTGGCGGCCTGTTCTAACAAAAGCGATTTCGAGGGCGATGACGTCGTTGATCTGAATTCGGGCGCAGGGCTCGATGCGAATGCTGGCGCAGGTCTGGACGCGGGCGGTGCGAATGATCCAACATCGGTGGCCTTTTTCCAACAAAGCGTTGGCGACCGTGTCCTCTTTGAAGTGGATCAATCCACGCTAACAGGGCAGGGCCGTTTGATCCTGGATGGTCAAACACGCTGGCTCATCACGAATTCCGATTACACAGCCATCATCGAAGGTCATGCGGACGAGCAAGGCACGCGCGAATACAACGTCGCCCTTGGCGAGCGCCGCGCGAACACTGTGCGCGACTACCTTGTCAGCAAGGGTGTGCCATCCTCGCGCCTGCGGGTTGTCAGCTATGGCAAAGAGCGCCCGATTGAAATTTGCAGCGCCGAGGGGTGTTATGCTAAGAACCGTCGCGCTGTAACTGTGCTTGCGGCAGGTCTGTCCGGATAAGGCCGCTTTGGGAGAAACGCCAATGATTGCTCGTGTAACACGCCCTTTGGCCGCCGCCGCATTCGCGCTGTGTCTTTTGCCGACGTTTGGCGTCGCTCAAGACGCCAAGGCGCAAACGCTCGCGGATATTCGTCAGGACCTTACCGTGTTATTCGTTGAAATGCAGCGCCTGAAACGCGAGTTGTCCACGTCTGGCAGCGCCGTTCCCGTCATCGGCGGAGCCGGCGCGAGCGAGCGGATTAACTCTGTTGAAGGCGAATTGCAGCGTTTGACGGGGAAGATCGAGCAGCTCGAGTTTCGTATTGAGTCCATCGTCAAGGACGGTACCAACCGAATTGGTGATCTCGAATTCCGTTTGGTTGAACTGGAGGGCGGCGACGTCAGCACCCTTGGCGAAACCAGCACCCTTGGCGGCGGCGCATTGCCAACCGCGCAAGGTGCTGCGCCCCAGCAGCCAAATGGCAACGATGTCAACAGCGCGCAGCTTGCCGTGGGCGAACAGGCCGATTTCGATGCCGCCGACAGCGCCCTCAGCTCGGGTGACAATGCCTTGGCCGCCGAGCAATTTGCGCTTTTCACCCAGAATTATCCAGGCAGCCCGCTTGAAGGGCGGGCACGCCTCAAACAAGGCGAAGCCAATGAAGCCGCAGGTGACACACGCGAAGCCGCGCGCGCCTATCTGGAAGCTTATTCGCGCGACCCCGCGAGCGATATCGCGCCCGAAGCGCTGTTTCGTCTGGGGCGCACACTTGGGCGTTTGGGCAAAGTGTCAGAAGCCTGCGTCACCCTTGGCGAAGTTAGCACGCGCCATCCCGGCACAGCCGCTGCCAGCAATGCGCAAGCAGAAATGAGCGCGCTGAGCTGTTCGTAATGCTCAACGAAAACCTCTTGAATGGGCAGGCCCCTTTGGGAATTGCCCTATCAGGGGGCAGCGATTCAACGGCTTTGTTGGTTCTTGCCGCTCAGGCACTTGGCGGCTCTCAATTGCGTGCAGTCACTGTAAATCACGGCCTTCGCACGGAAGCGCAGGCAGAAGCGCTTGCCGCTGGCAAGACCTGCGCTGCGCTCGGTGTGGCCCATGATATTGTGGCGCTAGATCTGGATGCCGGCAGTGATCTACAGGCGCGTGCGCGCACCGCACGCTATAACGCCCTCGCGGCATGGGCAAAGCGCAATAACATCGCTGCAATCGCGCTTGGGCATACCGAAGACGATGTCGCCGAAACCTTTTTGATGCGCCTTGCGCGCGGCTCCGGGGTGGATGGGCTTGCACAAATGCCAGCGCGCTTTGAACGCGGTGGCGTCACGTTTTTGCGCCCGCTGCTTGGGGCGCGCCGCAGCGGATTACAAAGCCTGCTGCGCGAGCGAAGTATCGCTTGGAGCGAAGATCCATCCAACACAGATACACGCTACACCCGCGTTAAAATGCGCCGCGCAACACCCGAGCTTGCCAAGCTTGGCCTGACATCCGAACGCCTGAGCCAAACCGCCAAATGGATGCGCGCGGCGTCCGAAGTGCTTGAACAAGCTGCCGAAAACTGGATTGCGCAGCATGCCCGGGCGGACCATGGCGATGCGGTTTTTGATCGGGATGCGTTGCGCGCAGCGCCTGACGAAACCGCAAGCCGCGTTCTATCGCGCGCCCTGTGCAACATTTCTGGCAATCCCTATCGCCCGCGTCTCAACGCCTTGCAAAGCGCGCTGCACAGCGATGCCGCGATGACCGTTCATGGATGCCTGATCTATCCTCACGCCACCCATCTGCGTGTCACCCGCGAGTATAACGCAATCACCTGTGAAGAGCGGCGCTGGAAGGTGAGCGGTGGAAATCTTGATAGCTATCGCCTTGCGCCTTTGGGCGAAACTGGCCTCAATCAAATCAAGAACTGGCGCGAAACGGCCCTGCTTCCGCGCCGCTCCTTGCTTTCAAGCCCTGCGATCTGGGACGGGGGGCAGGTCATCGCGGCGCCACTGGCCAAACCCGATGGAATCTGGAGCGCAGTGGCCTCAGACCCGCTTCATTTTGCCAAATAAACTCAAATCCTGCGCCTGTTTAGGTGCGCGCGGCTTTTTCGGCGATCCCCGAAATCCCTTCGCGCCGGGCAAGCTCGGCTTCAACCTCTGCCAGCGTGACATCGCGCGCGGCCAGCATGACCAGCAGATGGTAGAGCACATCAGCCGCCTCTGACGTCAGTGCGGCCTTGTCGCCCTTCACCGCTTCGATAATCGCCTCGATGGCTTCCTCGCCGAATTTTTCGGCGCATTTTTCAGGGCCTTTGGACAAAAGCTTTGCGGTCCAGCTATCTGATCCGCCCTCTGCCTTGCGCGCTTCGATTGTGGCGAAAAGATCGTGCAAAATGCTCATGTCAGCCTCACTGGAATGCCTGCGGCGGCCATGTGCTGTTTGGCCTCGCCGATGGTGTATTCCCCGAAATGGAAGATTGACGCGGCAAGGACCGCGCTTGCACCACCTTTGGTGACGCCCTCGACCAGATGATCCAGATTGCCGACGCCGCCAGAGGCGATGACTGGCACATTCACCGCATCCGATATCGCGCGGGTCAGCGGCAGGTTAAAGCCCGCTTTTGTCCCATCGCGGTCCATCGAGGTGAGTAGAATTTCCCCTGCGCCCTTTTCAGCAACAAGGCAGGCGAATTCGACAGCATCAATCCCGGTGGATTTGCGACCACCATGGGTGAAGATTTCCCAGCGGCCCGGCTCAACGGTTTTGGCATCGATGGCGCAGACGATGCATTGGCTCCCGAACTGATCCGCGGCTTCACTTAGAACATCAGGGCGCGCCACAGCGGCAGAGTTGAAACTGACCTTGTCCGCGCCTGCCAGCAGCAATGCGCGCACGTCTTCGACTTCGCGTACGCCGCCGCCCACGGTAAGGGGGATGTAGCATTGCTCGGCTGTGCGCTGCACAACGTCAAACATGGTGCCGCGGTTTTCGTGCGTCGCGTGAATATCAAGGAAGCAGAGTTCATCCGCGCCCGCCAGATCATAAGCGCGCGCGCTTTCCACGGGATCGCCCGCATCGCGCAGGCCAACGAAATTCACGCCCTTGACGACGCGGCCGTCGGCCACATCAAGGCAAGGGATGATCCGTGTCTTCAGCATTGCCCGAGCACCTTGAGCGCTTCGCCCAGATCAAGCGCCCCGTCATAGAGCGCGCGCCCGGATATCGCGCCGTCGAGCTTTGCGCCGCAATCGCGCAGGGCAATAAGATCGTCCAAGGAAGACACGCCCCCTGATGCGATCACTGGAATAGAAACCGCGCGCGCAAGTGCGGCCGTCGCATCTATGTTCGGCCCCTGCATTGCGCCATCGCGGTTGATGTCCGTGTAAATGATCGCCGCGACGCCTGCGTCCTCGAAGGAACGCGCAAGGTCGGTGACCTCGACGTCGGTTTCTTCGGCCCAGCCTTTGGTTGCAACCTTGCCGCCGCGCGCATCAATGCCAACAGCCACATGGCCCGGAAAGGCCTTGGCCGCTTCGCGCACCAAATCAGGGTTTTCAACCGCGACTGTTCCAAGGATCACCCGCTGCAAACCCTTGTCGAGCCAGCGCTCGATCGTTGCCATATCGCGAATGCCGCCGCCAAGTTGGGCGGGCACGTTGCAGGCTTTCAAGATGGCCTCGACAGGGGCGGCATTCACCGGTTCGCCCGCGAAAGCGCCGTTCAGATCAACCAGATGAAGCCACTGACAACCAGCCTCGACAAAGGCCAGTGCCTGCGCCGCGGGATCGTCATTAAAGACCGTTGCCTTGTCCATTTCACCGCGCAAAAGGCGCACGGCCTGTCCGTCTTTAAGATCAATTGCGGGATAGAGGATCATAGCGCGGGGCCCTTTCATTTCTTGCGCTTTGCATTGGCATGGGTTCGCCGAATTTGCAACGGGGCGTCGCGTTAAGGGTTGCTTTGTTGCGCGCGCGCTTGCAGGCTTTGCGCAAACATTGGGAGAAAATCATGAAAACACTATTTACTGCTGCCGCCTTCGCCGCGATTGCTGCAACGTCCGCTTTTGCTGATCCGGTTTACGGGACGTGGCAAACCACCAAGGATGACAATGGGAACTACGGCCTGATCGATGTTGCGCCTTGCGGTTCGAAAATTTGTGGCACTTTGGTCAAGTCGTTTGACTCTTCGGGCAAGTCCTTCAAATCGGCAAACCAAGGCCGCAAGCTTATTTGGGACATGGTAAACACTGGTGGCGGAAGCTACGGCAAAGGTAAGGCCTATTCCCCTGATCGTGACAAAACCTATAGCGGCAAGCTAAAACTGGCAGGAAACAAGCTTACAGTGCAAGGCTGTGTGCTGGGCGTATGCCGTGACGGTGGGACGTGGTCGAAAGTAAAATAGTCGCTTCATTCACAAAATTATTACAGTGCAAAAAACCTGTAGGCGCTGGAAGCTTTCAGGTGTAGGGCGGCGGTAGCGCAGGGATATTGCGCTCCGCGCGGCGCGGGATTCGCCGCTTGGATCACGCACATGACACGCTTCGGGTTTGGATTTGTCCTTTCTCTTCTGCTTTCGCCCATCGCGGCGCAGGCTGGAAACCCTATCGGCATCTGGCACACAGAACCTGATGCAAAAAAGCAAACGGCACATGTTCAGGTGACAAAATGCGGCTCTGGCTATTGCGGCAAAATGGTGCGCGCGTTCGATCAATCGGGCAGGCAGATTTCTCACAAAAACGTAGGTAAGCGTTTGTTCTGGGATGCTGTGCCGACGGGCAAGGGCGACTATTCTGGTCGCGCTTACGTGCCGCTGTTGAACAAAGATTTCCCAGCGACGATGACTGTCACCAATTCACGTATGATCGTAAAAGGATGCGGCGGTCCCGTTTGCAAATCGCAGCGCTGGAACCGCGTCAACTAAAGCGTCACGGTGCCCACGTCAGGAAATTAGAGATCAGCCGCAGGCCAACCTGTTGGCTTTTCTCTGGATGGAACTGCATCCCGAGCATTGTATCGCGCCCGACGATCGCAGTGATGTCGCCCGCGTAATCTACGTGGGCAAGCCGTTCGGCGGGCTTGGCGACGTCAAAATGATAGGAATGCACAAAATACGTGTGATCGCCGCTTTGCACTCCATCAAAAACGGGGTGGGGCGCGTCAATAACCAGATCGTTCCAGCCCATATGCGGCACTTTCAGGCTGGCATCGCTCGGCGTGATCTTCACAACTTCGCCGTCGATCCAGCTTAACCCCTCTGTGTCTTCATATTCGCGCCCAAGCGTCGCCATAAGTTGCATGCCAACGCAAATACCAAGGAAAGGGCGGGCCTTGACTGTGACCGCCTCTTGCAGCGCATCAAACAAGCCACCAGTGCCCTTCAGGGCTTTCACGCAAGCGGGAAAGGCCCCGTCGCCGGGAAGAACAATACGATCCGCGCGCGCGACGACATCGGCGTCGGCGGTGACGATAACCTCGCCAGCGCCAGCTTCGCGTGCCATCCGGCCAAAGGCCTTTTCTGCCGAGTGCAGATTGCCGCTTTCATAGTCGATTATAGCCGTGAGCACGTCAGAGCGTTCCCTTGGTCGATGGCACGGCATCCGATTTACGCGGGTCGGTTTCCACGGCAATGCGCAATGCGCGCGCGACCGCTTTGAATGCGGCTTCGGCAATGTGGTGGGAATTGACGCCATGTAACTGGTCTACGTGCAAAGTGATCCCGCCGTGTGTTGCGAAGGCCTGAAAGAACTCGCGCACCAATTCGCAATCGAACGCACCAATCTTTTGTGTCGGCAGATCAACATTCCAGACAAGAAAGGGACGCGCGGATAGATCAAGCGCACAGCGCACCTGTGCGTCATCCATCGGCAGGTGGCATTCACCATACCGGCGGATACCGCGTTTATCGCCAAGCGCCTGCGCCAATGCCTGACCCAGTGCGATGCCCGTATCTTCAACCGTATGGTGGTCGTCGATGTGCAGATCGCCCTTGGCGCGAATAGTCATGTCGATAAGGGAATGGCGCGCCAGCTGGTCCAACATGTGGTCGAAAAATCCAACGCCCGTCTGGTTGTCGTAAGTGCCTGTTCCATCGAGATTAATTTCGACAGAGATATCTGTTTCCGCTGTAGCGCGTGTCACTGTGGCCGCTCGCATGGGGCACTCCTTGGGCTAGCTGGTTTGCGTCCTTATAGGCAGGGACATCGCCTAGGCCAAGCACCCACGTTTCGCGATTGCGCTGGCGTGGCCTCTATGCCAGCTTTGGGGCTAAGTCAGCAAAAGGATACCTTCCATGTCTACATGCGTTTTCGTGCAGATCAGATGCAAACCCGGCACCACCTACAAGGTCGCTGAAAAGATCGCGATGGAGGAAATCCATTCGGAAATTTATTCGACCTCGGGCGAGTATGACCTGATCGTCAAAATGTATATCCCGAGCGATGAGGACGTAGGCAAATACATCAACGAACATCTGCTGCCGATCGAGGGGATTGAACGCTCGCTGACCACGATGACCTTCAAAGCATTCTAGATCGTGCTGTCTGGCATTAAAATCGTTGAAATCGAAGGGCTTGGACCTGCGCCCTTTGCTGGCATGATGCTGGCAGATTTAGGCGCAGAGGTCACTGTGATCCATCGCAAGGGCAAGGCTGGTGGCATCACTGCCAAAGCCAGTTTGCTGGATCGTGGAAAACGCTCTATCGCGCTGGATTTGAAAGACAGCGGCGACGTGGCGATTGCGCGCGCGCTGATCGAGCGCAGCGATGCTTTGATTGAAGGGTTTCGCCCGGGCGTAATGGAACGTTTGGGACTTGGGCCAGACATTTGCCTTAACGCGAACCCGAAGCTGGTGTTCGGGCGGATGACAGGCTGGGGGCAAACGGGCCCGCGCGCGCAGCAGGCGGGGCATGACCTTAATTACATCGCGACCTCAGGCGCGCTGCATTATGCGGGTTTGCCGCAGGCTGCCCCTGTGACGCCTGCCACCTTGGTCGGGGATATCGGCGGCGGCGCGCTTTATCTGGTGGCGGGGCTGCTTGCCGGGGTTATCAAAGCAGGGCGTACAGGGCAGGGATGTGTTGTTGATGCGGCCATCGTTGATGGCTCGGCACATATGATGAATC
The DNA here is from genome assembly GCF_049680325.1 of Planktotalea sp. Classification (GTDB taxonomy): domain Bacteria; phylum Pseudomonadota; class Alphaproteobacteria; order Rhodobacterales; family Rhodobacteraceae; genus Planktotalea. The sequence continues at coordinate 6,904 of NZ_JBAUHO010000350.1, read as the reverse complement.
TTTTGATGGCCTTGGGGCAGGGCGGCGGCCTGTCAGCCAATCGCGGCGAAAGCTTGCTTGACGGGCCGCATTGGTCGCGCAGCTATCAATGCGCCTGTGGAGGGTACGTTTCGGTGCAAGCGCTAGAGCCGCAATTCTACGCAGCTTTGCTTGATGCGTTAGGGCTGGCCGAGGATGCAAGCATGGCCGCGCAGCACGACGCGCGCCAGTGGGATGCTCAGACAAAGCGGCTTGGCGATGTTTTCAAAGGCCGTTCAAGGGTTGAATGGGAAGCGCATTTTGATGGTTCGGAAGCCTGCGTCGCAGCGGTTCTAAACCCTTGGGAGGCCGCACAAGAAATACACATGCAGGCGCGCGGCACCTGGGACAACACACAAGCACATTTGCAAGCCGCACCAGCGCCACGGTTTGACGGGCAAACCCCGAAAATCAAAGCAGCGCCAGCGCGCGATGCAGATCGCGCGGCCATTCTTACCGAAATCGGGCTGGCATAGTCGATATTTGCGCTTGCACCACGCACCCGCTTTGCGCGATAGAAAGCCCCACGCGGTCCCGTAGCTCAACTGGATAGAGCACCTGACTTCTAATCAGGGGGTTGGGGGTTCGAGTCCTCCCGGGATCGCCATTTTCTTGCCTATTAGCGCAGAGCGCACTTTGGTCTTTGCCCAAGCAGATAGCGGCGCATGCTTGACCCCATAGGGAGAAACGCGCGCCGCCTTGATCCCTATTCCTTTTCTACAGCGGCTTTTAGTTCTGCGTTGAACTGTTGATACAACGGCATGAGTTGGGCCGCGAAATTCGCAGCATAAGGGTTATCGACAATCTCGTCGGATTGAACAAACAACGTGCGATCAGCGCAGGGCTGGACGTGATAGATGTGGTTGTCGTGACCGCCGCCAATGTCGGCGGGGAAGGGATCGGACCATCCGATCTTTGCGCCCTCTTCGTAAATCAGCGTGTGCGGGATTTTATTTACAATTGGCACGCCGCTTTCGTCGGCACCAAAGAGGAAGGTTATCACTACGCTCCCGCCGTTTTGTATGTCGCCGCTTATGCCTTGCAAGGTGCCTGTGCTCCAATTCGCCATAGCCTCAAAATCGGTTAGGGCGCTCCAGACAATAGCCGCTGGCGCGTCAATCAGGATCGATGTGTTTACGCTGGCGTGGGTCGCGCTCAACTGTGCGATTGCACCGTGCATCATTGTGGCATCGCAGGCCATTTTGTGTGTTTCGGCCAACATTGGTGTGGCCAGCGTAAGTGCGGTCAGGGCAACAGCGATGTGTGTGGACTTAAGAACGTTTGGAAGTTTCATGTATAATCCTTAGAAAATAGAAGGGGGTAGGGGTTTCAGAGTTTTGCGCGCAGCCTGTTCACCAATAGGTCGCTTTCCAGAATCTCGCCTTTGAGTGCGATAAGTTCTGTCACATCCCAATTGGCGCTGAGGTATCGCCCTTTGGCCCAATCCGCGGAGCCGGCGCACAGCCAGACTGCAAAATTCGCGGCGAGATCAGGATCATCGACAAGAAACTCGTGCATATGCGTGGGCATAGCGTGTCCGATATCTGTCGCGACCCCGCCGGGATGCAGGGCAAAGCACTTGATCCCGTCGGCGTAGTGATCGCTTTGCACAAATTCGCACAGGCGGTTGATCGCATGTTTGGAGGTTTGATAATCCGACGCACCTGGCATCACAAACTGCGCGCCGATGGACGAAATAAGGATCAGATGACCCCCACTGCGCCCGTCCTTGCGCCACTTTTGTGCGCTTTTGATAAGATAGGGCAGGGTGTAGCGGATCAGATGGTACGTGCCGCGCATGTTGACTTCCCAGTTGCGCCACCATCCGTCCGGATCGCTGTCTGCGATCTTGACCCAAGGCCCAAGATAGCCCGCATTGGCATCTGCCACGTCAATGCCGCCAAATTGCGCGGCGCAGTCCTGTGTGGCCGCCTCAACCTGTTTGGCATCCGTGACATCGCAGATCGAATAGGCACAAAGCGTGTCCGGGTTCGCCGCCTTCACAAGGCTTTGTGTCTCTTTCAGCGCTTCTTCCGAGCGTGCGGTTATGTAGACGGCTTTTGCTCCTGCCTGCGCGAAGGCGATGGCTGTTGCCTGGCCGATTCCCTTTGAGGCACCTGCGATGAAGACGACTTTACCTTCAGCGCTACCTTTGAGCGTGGATCGCGAATCTATCGCACCATAGCAGGCGTGATGCGCGCTTAGATCGAGGAATTGGGATTGAATGGATGACATTGGGGTGAACTCCTTGGCTGTTGACCCCCAACCTAGTGAGCAGCGTGGCGTCTTGCCTGCCACATCCTCTAAATGATCTGCCTATTCCTCCGAGGTAGCGAATGAATTGCTGCTTTCGTGACGACGTTTCGTTAGGGAGATAGGCGAGGAGGCACAAATGGACCTTTCACGATTAATCACCCTGGCGTGTCGCTATCATGCTGATGAAACGCAAAATTTTGCTAGGCTACCGAACCTTTCCATCTACTTTCGAGAAGATGTCAGTGAAAGTAATGCTGAAATTTATTAACCAGTGATGTGCCTGATCCTGCAAGGATGTAAAGTCACGTCCATTGGTGAACAGCGTGTTGATCTGTGCGCGGGCGAGGCCCTTCTGGTCAGTCACGACCTGCCTGTGACCTCGCGGATCACCAACGCCAGCAATGCAGCGCCCTATATCGCTCTGATCCTCTCACTCGATATGGGCATGGTTCGCAGCCTCTACGATCAGGTTGCGGATGCAAACATTCCTGAAGCGCGCGCACGTTCTTTATCTGCCTGGCCAGCCGATCCAGCATGGCTTGCGCCTTTGACACGCTATGTCGAGCTTATGGATAATCCGTTGGATGCTCAGGTTCTCGGGCCATCGATCCTACGCGAGATTCACTATCGCCTTTTGCTTTCGCCAAATGGCGGCATGCTGCGCCGCTTGTTGATCGCAGATAGCCACGCCAGCCGGATCGCCAAGGCAATTCAAATGCTGCGCCGAGAATTCCGAGCCACGCTGAGCGTGTCCGACCTTGCACATAGCGCGGGTATGAGCGCGTCTTCCTTTCACGAACACTTCAAAGCGGTCACAGGCACTACACCGCTGCAATATCAAAAAGACCTTCGCCTTATCCAAGCGCGCGCGCTTCTGGTGGAGAAGGGGTGGTCCGTGTCCGAAACCGCATTCGCCGTGGGCTATGAAAGCCCGACACATTTCAGCCGCGACTACAGCAAGAAATTCGCGGTGCCGCCCAGTCGGGACAGGGTGTCGCCGTCGTAAATGGTTGCCGTGAATGTAGGTCACCCACATCGAAACGCTGATGTGCGCATAAAGTTTTGGCGAGCACGGTCAAACAATAAAATTGACAGGTTGTTTAGAATCTGACGGATTGGGCAGAATTCCAAATATGGAATTTATAATTCACAATGTGAAATTTACCCATGAACCCGACTGAACGCACTTTGCAAGTTTTAGAGTACGTCATGGCCGCTGGGCCAGGGCCTCTGAAGCAGGTGGATATCGCGCGCGATTGCGGCTTGCCGGCGGCGACGGTCAATCGGATCATCAGGTCGTTGTCCGATTGGGGCTATCTGTTCAGGACCAGCGAAAAATACGTCGTTCGCAATTTCCGTCTGGAACGCAACGTGCCGATGTCGCAGGAATATCTGGCGAAGCTGGACAATACCATGCTGGCGCTGTCGGCCGAGTTGAATGTGTCGGCAGAGGTTGTGGTTGTCGCTGGTCACGAATTGTTGTGGCATTCCAAAACCGAATATCCTGATCCGAATGTCGTCATCCGTGCAAGCGTCGGCTTTCGTCGCTCGCTTTATGAACTTGACGTCCTCTCGCAGCTCTACCTGAGCCGCCTTGATTGGGAAGAGGTCGAGGCACGCTTTTTCACCGACGGTTTCTTTGAAACCCCGCGTGAAGCCGGGAAGGTCGGTCCACCGCTTTTGGCAAAGGCTGTAAAAGGGATGCTGGATCAAAGACGCGCTGACAACTTTGCCGCTGATCTGCTTGGCAACCACGTTGGCATTCGCCGCTTTGCAACGGTGATCCAGGATCCGAACGGCAAATTTTTGCACCTTTTAGCCTTGGCGGAACCCGCCGAAAAGGCCTGTGCACCAGTCGAAAAATACCAAGATGCGCTACTCAAGGCGCGCAACGAGCTTTCGGAACTTGTCTACCAAGAAAGTGCGGCTGCGCGTTTGCAGCCGAAATATTACGCCATGCCGATGCGTGGAGGATAAGCGCGGCAGGCACACACCCCAGGGAGGAAACTATGAAACACCTATTAACAACGGCACTTGTGACCAGCTTTGCGCTGGCCGCACCGTTTAGCGCCGCAATGGCCGAAACGGACGAGATAAATGTCGTCATGTTCGGCATGCCCTACACCAACGGCTTGGCGAAGCTGGCAGATGATTTTGAGGCCAAGACCGGCATCAAAGCCAACATCGACGTGGTCGGTCAGGATGTATTCGAAAGCCGCATCACCCTGTCGTTCACAGGCGGAACAGGCGACATTGATGTCGTTCATACGCCCGTCATTCAGGTTCAGAAATGGATTCAGGCAGGTTGGTTGTAGCCTTTGACGTCGCTTGTGTCCGAAGCAACGACATCTGATCTTTTGGCAGGGCCGCTTGGTGCCTACAAAGTGAAGGGTGAGCAATGGGCACTGCCGTTCATGGCGGGCGTTGGTCTGATGACGTATCGTGAAGATCTGCTTGAAAAAGCGGGCGCAGGGGTTCCCCAGACATGGGAAGAATTACTGGAGGTTTCGGCCAAGATCAAAACCGACGATCAGGCCGCAATTGCATTGCGCGCGGTGCCGGGCCAAGGCTTTAACATGTTCATCTTCCCGATGGTCATGCGCGCTTACGGCGGCAAGTTCTTTGCAGATTACGAAAACGGTGATCTGACACCTGCGATCAATTCGCCCGAAAACATCGAAGCGTTGAAGATCTACAGCAAGCTAATCAATGACTATGGTCCAGCAGGTGCGGGTAACTTCAACTTTGCAGAGGTCAATGCCGCTGGCCAGAATGGTCAGATTGCGTTCACGGTTGAGGGGACGGGCATTGTTGCCCAGCTCGTTGATCCGGATAAGAGCCGCTTTGCGGATGTCACGGGTATTGCTTTGCCACCAGGCGGCCCTGCGGGACGCTCCCCGGCGATTGGCGTTCATGGCATGGGCATTCCAGCAGATGCACCTGACGCAGAGGCTTCGGCAAAGTTCATCGAATGGGCTGTGAGTGCGGAAACAGTTGCGAAGATTGCGCTGTCTGAGTCCTTCCCGGATTTCACAACAGCCTCTGTTATCAAGAATCCGGATGTGGTTGCGAAATACGCGTCGATCCACCCGGATTTCTTGTCAACGCGGGTTGAAGCCCTTGATCTTGCGATTGGTCATTACCGCCCATTGATCCCTGAATGGCCATCCCTTGGTCAGGCGATTGGTGAAAGCGTGAATGCCGCGATCAACGGTTTGATGACGCCTGAAGCCGCTCTTGAGCAGGCCGACGCGGATATGCGTGACATCCTCGGCCAATAAGGCAAGCAGGTAAACTCATCTGGCGGGCACGCGCCCGCCAGACTTTCCCCTTAGAGGCATATCATGACAACCCAAGCAAAGAAGCGCCGTGGCGCAACCTACGAGCTGCAACGTGGCTATCGCTTAATGATCGTTCCCGCACTCATTGCGGTTGGTATCTTCGCGATTGTTCCGCTTGCGGGAATGCTCGGACTGGCCTTTAGCGATTACCATCTGATCCGCGGGACCAAATGGGATTTCGGATTTCATAATTTTGCAAAGATGCTGTCTGACAAGCGGTTGATGAATTCGGTCTAAGTCATGGCCGCGCTGTCGTTCTTTGGCGTTGCGCTTCAAGTTGTTATCGGGAGCGCCGTTGCCGTCGGCTTGCAAAAGATCACAGGACGCTGGCGGGTGGGGTGCGTGCTATTTCTGCTGCCCTATGCTGTGCCACATGTGGCCGTTGCCCTGATCTGGCTGTCGCTTTTCACGCCAACGCTTTCGCCGATCAATGCGTTCTTTGATCTGTTCGGGATTACGGTTCCTGCCTTTCTGACCAGCCAATGGGGCGCAATCGCAGCGATTGTAATCGCGGACACCTGGACGAATTTTCCCTTCGCAATGCTGATTATCATGGCTGCTTTGCAAGGCATTTCGCCCGATCTGGACGAGGCCGCCGCGATTGACGGTGCGACACGGATCAAAACCTTTATCTACATCACCCTGCCGCTGCTGGCCCCCGCATTGCTGATGGTCACGCTGTTCCGTTTCATCGACTCGCTCAAGCACTTTCCGATGATCTTTGTGATGACAAAAGGCGGGCCGGGCCGCTCGACGCAGGCGACGAATTTCTATGCCTATGTGCAGACGTTCCAGAACTCCAACGTGGCATATGGCGCGGCAATTGCGCTTATGCTGTTTTTGATGGCAGCGGTGATTAGCTATTACGTTGCCAAGCTGAACCAACGGGTGACCTCATGATTGATAATAGCCCCGCATTCCGCGCCAAACGAGGTGTCGGCATAACTGTCATGCTGGTCTTGCTTGCGTTTGCCGCAATTCCAACGCTCTGGGTGTTGATCCTGTCATTCCGCGCACCAATCGCCATTTTCGAGCCGATCTGGGAAAGCCCGCTTGCGCTGACGCTGGATAACTTTTTCAAGATCACACGCTCTGACTTTCCAAGCGCCTTGATGAATTCCTTTTTCACAGCTGGCCTATCGACTGCCTTTGCCATGCTTGTTGATGTTCCCGCCGGTTTTGCGCTTGCTAAAGCGCGGCTTTCGGGGAAGTTCATTGCGTCCTGGGTTTTGCTGTTATTGCGCATGGCACCGCCCGTCGGCTTTGTGATCCCGCTCTTCCTGCTGTAT
>NZ_JBAUHO010000349.1:0-4456 GCF_049680325.1 Planktotalea sp. | reverse complement strand
GGGCAATATCGTGGACACGCTGATGCCCCCGCTGTCGCCCTTGGAAATGGTCATCGGCTATCTATCTGGTGGGATCGGACGCGGTGTGTTTGTGGCACTCGCGATTGGCTTCGGTTTGCTGCTGTTTCTGGGAATCGGTGTTCAGCATCCGATAATGGCCTTGGTCTTCGTCGTGCTCGGCTCTGCTTTCTTGGGCGGGCTTGGGATCATCGCGGGCGTTTATGCCAATAAATTCGATCAAATGGCAGCGATCACCAATTTCATCGTTACACCGCTCGCATTCCTGTCAGGGACATTCTATTCGGTTTCAGTCCTGCCGCCCGTCTTGCGCCAGTTGACCCAGATAAATCCGATTTTCTATTTGATCGACGGTTTGCGTTATAGTGTGATCGGCGTTTCAGATAGCGATCCGTGGTCGGGCATGTTGATCTGCTTTATCGCTGTCTTGGTCGTGACCGCAATTTCGTGGCAAATGTTTCGCACGGGCTACCGCCTCAAGCCGTAGTCAGCCGTGCTTCGCGCCAAGCCAGCAGCGCCGCCCCTGCGATGATGACCGCTGCACCCAGCAATGAAATGCCGCCGGGGATCACATCAAAGATCAGCGCATCATAGAGCGCTGCGAACAAAAGCGTACCGTAGCTGAACGGCACCACAAAAGACGCATCCGCACGCGCGAGTGAGTTCAAAAAACAGGTCTGCGCAAGGGCCATGCATATTCCGATGCCCGCCAATGCGAACCATTGCGAAACGGTAGGGGACTGCCAAACCGTAAGCACCGCAAGCGTAGCGATAAGCAATCCGATCGCATTGTTGACAAGCAGAATCTGAAACGGGGCCTCCCGCCGCGACAGTTGTTTGATAAAGATGACCTCCAGCCCAAGGATCAACGCCGCCCCGAGCGCAAGCAATGCTCCCGGCGCAATCGCGCCCGAGCCGGGGCGTAGCAGGATAACCGCGCCGAGCATCGCGATACCTGCTGCACTCCAGCGCACTGGTCCGACCTTTTCGCCCAGCAGGAAGATCGCAAAGACCATCGCAAAAACAGGGTTGAGAAAACTGATCGCCGTTGCATCTGACAGCGGGATAAAAGCGACCGAAGCAAACATCAACGTCACGCCGGCAGCGCCGCAACTTGTGCGCAGTACGTGTAGTTTCAGGTGTATTTTGCCAATTTCCGGCCGTAGCACCAATGCGGCCCCACCCAAGGACAGCGCGGCAAACAGGAACCGGGCCTGCGTGATCTGCAACGGATGAAGCGGCGCACCCAGCGCGCCTGTGCCAATTGCTTTGGCAAGCAACGTAGTCGCCGCAATGAACACTGTCGCGCAAATCATCAAGGTCATCGCAAGGCGCGGGTTATGGGCTGGCAAATCTTTCATTGCCAAGACCTGCGGCCAAAAACCGGCGGCTGCAAGTCATGTTTTGACGGCACTGCAATCGTGCTTGCCTTTTGCCGTTTCGGCTGTATGAAAAACGCATGGTCAAATTTGCACATACCCGTCTTCGACGACAGTTGCGCCGCGCTTAAGCGCGTTTGCCGTGCCGTGCATGACGGTCAGCCTTTCATGCCTCACCCACTTTTGTTGACTTGGCCCTGCCTCTCAGGCACTCACGTGGCTTAAATTCTTCGAGGACATCCTATGATCCCTTCTATTTTGCCGACCTATTCACGCGCTCCCCTGACTTTTGTAAAAGGCGAAGGCAGCTGGCTGATCGAAGCAGACGGGCGACGTTTTCTGGATCTTGGCGCCGGCATTGCGGTGAATGCGCTTGGTCATGCGCACCCGAAGCTGGTTGAGGCCCTGACAGGCCAAGCCAATGCGCTCTGGCATGTTTCCAACCTCTACCAAATTCCACAGCAGCAAAAGCTGGCCGATATGTTGGTTGAACTGACATTTGCGGATACTGTATTTTTCACCAACTCCGGCACGGAAAGCTGCGAGTTGGCGGTCAAGATGGCGCGCAAGTACTGGTATGAAAAAGGCGCGCCAGAGCGGACTGATATCATCACATTCGAGGGATCTTTCCACGGACGTTCCTCCGCGGGTATCGCGGCGGCGGGTTCAGAGAAAATGACCAAAGGATTTGGCCCCTTGCTCCCTGGTTTCGTCCATCTTCCATGGAACGATCACGAGGCACTTACCGCTGCGATCAATGATAAAACGGCTGCGATCCTGATCGAGCCTATTCAGGGCGAAGGCGGCATTCGCCCGCTCCCCGATCAATGCCTCAAGGGCCTTCGCGATCTGTGCGATGAACATGGCATCCTGCTGATCCTGGATGAGGTCCAATGCGGCGTTGGCCGTACTGGCAAGCTGTTCGCGCACGAATGGGCCGGGATCGAGCCTGACATCATGATGGTTGCCAAAGGCATCGGCGGCGGCTTTCCCTTGGGTGCGGTGCTCGCCACAGAAAATGCAGCAGGCGGCATGACTGCGGGCACACACGGCTCGACCTATGGCGGCAACCCGCTTGGCTGCGCCGTAGGCTGCGCTGTGCTGGATATCGTCTCGGACGCTGGTTTCCTTGCCGATGTGTCACGCCGCGCAGGCGCGCTGCGTCAAAGCCTCGAAGGGCTCGTTGCCGCACATCCGGACGTTTTTGAATCCGTGCGCGGCACTGGCCTGATGCTTGGGCTTAAATGTAAGGCAAGCAACATAGACGTTCTGAATGCGGCTTACGCAAATGAACTCATCACCGTGCCGGCGGCAGATAATGCGCTTCGCTTACTCCCGCCGCTCAATATCTCGGAAGCCGACATCGCAGAGGCGGTAAAACGCCTCGATGCAGCAGCGACGCAAGTCGAAAAAGCGTCCTGATCTTCTTTGGTCTGAAAATACCTCGGGGAGCGCGAGGGTCTGGCCCCTCGCATCTTTCCTAACAAAAAGTACAGTTACATGAACCATTTTCTCGACATCCACAAAACCGATCCACTGGCGCTGAGCAACATCATCACTCAGGAGCGCGCAATGAAAGAGGCGCGCAAGGGCCTGCCAAAAGCCACGCTCGATGCAGAGCAGCCGCTCGCAGGCCATATGGTCGCGCTGATCTTTGAAAAGCCGTCGACGCGCACACGGGTTTCTTTTGACGTTGGCGTGCGCCAAATGGGCGGCGAAACGATGGTACTTTCCGGCTCTGACATGCAGCTTGGCCACGGTGAAACCATTGCCGATACAGCGCGCGTTCTATCGCGTTACGTCGACCTCATCATGATCCGTACCTTTGATGAAAGCGTTCTGCTGGAAATGGCGGAATATGCGGATGTGCCCGTAATCAACGGGCTGACAGATCGCACACATCCCTGCCAGATCATGGCGGATGTCATGACATTTGAAGAACATCGCGGTCCGATCAAGGGCAAGAAAGTTGTCTGGTGCGGCGATGGCAATAACGTCTGCGCATCGTTCCTGCATGCGGCGGGCCAGTTCGGGTTCGATATGGTCTTTACCGGCCCAAAGCAGCTTGATCCCGAAGACGAATTCATCGGTCTTGCGCGTCAGGCTGGCGTAAGCATCAGCATCGAGCGCGACGCGCATAAGGCTGTTGAGGGCGCAGATCTTGTCGTTGCGGATACATGGGTGTCGATGCATGACAGTCAATCTGCCAAAGAACGCCGCCATAATATGCTTCGTCCCTATCAGGTGAACGAACAGCTAATGGCCTGCGCAAAACCTGATGCCTTGTTCATGCACTGCCTCCCAGCGCACCGCGAAGAAGAAGCAACAAGCGCTGTTATGGACGGTCCAAACTCTGTCATCTTTGATGAGGCCGAGAACCGCCTGCACGCGCAAAAGGCCGTCATGCGCTGGTGCTTGGAAAAATAACGGCAAAAGAGGGCGATCAATCTGCCAGAAAGATCGTCCTGACCGACCCGCCGGTCCCTTCAAGATATCCAATCCCGCCAACCTCGTCGGGGTTGTTGGAACTGTCCAATCCAAAAAAGCGCCCCAGTGCGTTTTGCTGTGTGCGCGTTCCGACAATCTGAACAACTGCGCCATCCTGCACCGTGGTAATTGTCCCACCAGAGAACTGGTTTCCAGAGGCCCCCATCCCGGTAATATTCACCCCGTTAAAGCCAACATCGGCGGATGCGCCAGACGCGCGAGAAACCGCGTCAAACCCTTCCATTGTGACATTCACAGAACCAGATGCGAAATTCGCGATGACCGTCGATGTGCCGTTATCAAGATCATAATTCGTTGTGCCATCCGAATAGCTCCCTTCAGCTTCGCCGCTGTAAGTCGCGCGCCCGCTGGTTGGCATATCGCTTGGCGTTGTGACGACGCCATAAACCCCCATGACCGAAGTCGGCGTCGTGCCGTCCAGATATCCCTGATTGTACACGCGCGCGTAGTCATAGCTATTGGTGAAACCCTGCGCGGGGGTCGCAATCAGGACGGAAATTCCATCGGTCATCAAACCCGTGAAATCCGGCCCGTCGTTATCCACCAATTTA
>NZ_JBAUHO010000348.1:0-2618 GCF_049680325.1 Planktotalea sp. | reverse complement strand
ATTTGCGTCCTATGACATTGATCGCATGAACACGATGGCGCAGACTGTTTTTGATCTGTTCGAGCAGGAAGACGGGCTGGACGCGCTCTTTGGTCTTGTGCGTGACAACCTGCCAGAGCGGTTGTTTGAAACAGGTTATGCGCTGTCTTGCGATGTGGCTGCTGCGGACGGCACTTTACAGGAAAGCGAGCTGCGCATTCTCGAAGAAATTCGTTACGAGCTGAACATCGATCGTCTGCACGCTGCAGCAATCGAGCGCGGAGCGCGCGCGCGCCACATCACCTAGACCGCTATTCACCACTTAAAAAAAGCGCAACTCCCAATTGGGGGCCGCGCCTTTTGGTTTTCGCCCGAACTTAAAGAACCGTCACAACAGTCCCGATTGGCACGCGCTCATAAAGATCTGTCACATGGCTGTTAATCATACGAATGCATCCGTTTGACACCGAACGCCCGATTGATTGCGGCTGTGTCGTGCCATGGATACGGAAATACGTATCCTTGCCGTTCTGGAACAGATAAAGCGCGCGCGCACCAAGCGGGTTGCTTGGCCCCCCCGGCATCGCATCCAGATTGCCCTTATATTTACCGTAATTCTTGGGCTCGCGCTCAATCATCTCATCCGTAGGACGCCATGTTGGCCACTCTTTCTTTACATCAATCGTCGCTGTGCCAGAAAATTCCAGCCCTGCCTTACCAACCCCGACACCATAGCGGATCGCTTTGTTCGGCGCTTCGATCCAGTAAAGGAAGTGCGAGCGCGGCAAGATCAATAGCTGGCCCGGCGCATAGTCGCTCTTGATGCGAACATACTGCGGCTTGAACTCTTCAGGTACCTGATACTCCTGAGCCTGCGCAAATTGCGGAAGCAGCATACCTGCTGCGCTGGTTTGAATGAATGTGCGACGCGAAATCATTAAGAATGCCCCTTGTTTCGGAATTGGCAACAATCTGCCAGAAATTCCGAAAATTGCAATGCCGCACGGCTCAGTGCGCCGTATGGTTACTTCAAATGTCCCTCGACACCAACAAACGCGTTTCGTATCGATCGGGCAAACCTGAAGGCACGCCTCCCCATGTATCCAAGTCCGACCCTTTCACACCGCCGCGCAGATATGGCGGTCCATACATTTGGCCTAGCCGCAATTTGCATCGCAGGCACGATCCTTATCTACAGGGCGAGCCAAGCGCTGCCTGCCCCGCTTGTCAGCGCGACAATCATTTACGTTCTTTGCGCGCTGATATCGAACCAGGCATCGTGCTTTTACCACTTCGCTCCATGGCACAGCCGCCGCATACTGCTACGCCGAATAGATCACGCTGCGATCTACCTGAGCATCACAGGCACCTTCACGCCACTGCTCGTGCAAGCAGGCACGATGCGCACTTACATCATTCTCGCCCTATGCTGGGCGTTGGCTATCGTGGCGATCTGGAACAAGATCACCAACCCGCAAGTCAAATCAAAATGGTCCACCGCCTCCTATCTCGCGCTTGGTGCCATCGGTTTGCTCGCCCTGCCCGATCTGACGAACGTTCCCGCAATCACACCAAAACTCATCCTGGCCGGTAGCGCATGCTATGCCATCGGCACGATCTTCTATGCACGCAAATCCTTGCCATTTCGTTACTCAATCTGGCACACATGGGTCAGCTTTGGCGGCATGTTCATGTTCGCAGGCATCTGGCTCGCGCTGTTCCCGTCTTGAAACCGCGTAGCGCGCACATATCTGAAATTCAGAATATGTAACGGAGGCTAAAATGGCTGGCAAAAAACTCACCTGCCTGAAATGCGCACAAGTGAACCGCGTGCCGTTTGATAAACTGGGCGATGGCCCCAAATGCGGCTCCTGCGCGGCCCCTTTGATGCCCTCCAAGGCGGTCGAGATCACTCCCGCGATCCTCACCAAAGCCTCCGCCACGGACGACGTGCCGCTGGTCGTGGATTTCTGGGCCCCGTGGTGCGGGCCGTGTAAAATGATGGGACCAGAGTTCGACAAGGCCGCAGGCCAACTCGCTGGCAAAGCGCGTCTGGTGAAGGTGAATACCCAGACCCATCAAAGCGTGTCTGGCAAGCTGGGGATCAGAGGCATCCCAACCATGATCGCATGGCAGAACGGACGGGAATTAAAGCGTCAGTCAGGGGCGATGAAAGTTGGACAGATTGTTGGGTGGGTGCCGAGGGGGTAACTTCAAGAGTTCAACGAATCGCGAAAATCTGCTAAGCTTTCAAAAGGTCCAGTTGGTCGTGGCCGTTTTTGGGTTTGCGGTCGTTTTTCCAATATGCTGAAGCGTGACAAGTCCCGAATGCGATCCGAGAACAGAGTGTTGATGTGCTCATAGTCGCGGTATTCAATTGGAGCAATTTCGTATGCCTTTAATCGACCAACAATTGTCGCAATCCAGTCCGCTGCTTGTATGTTTTGATTCAAATAACTTTCGACCTCGAATGGTGGGCTTGCTAGGCGCCTACAAGGGTTGCGCCCAAACATTGTCTTTGCAGCGCATTCTAAAAGCTCTTTTCTTGCTGAATGCTGATCCATCACTGTGACGAAAGATGTATTTCTAGTGTCGCAAAATTGATTTATTCTTCTCAGCGAGTGCGCGAAGCACGTTGT
>NZ_JBAUHO010000347.1:0-1777 GCF_049680325.1 Planktotalea sp. | reverse complement strand
GTGAACAAGCATGGCATAGGCTAGGATTTTCACGACCACCGTGGTGCTTTTGGACCCATACTGTTCTCCGATCATGAATATTGCAGTGATCAATAGAAGAAACGGCCACATAATACGCAATGTCTTCAGGCTAGTTATTAACAGATTCATACGGTGTTAACTTTTTGATTGTTACCTAAGTTGTTGATTAAACTCTCAACGCAGGCAACCCGACCCCTGTGCTCTCAAACCCACCGTCAGAGGCAATCACTTGCCCCGTCACATAACTCGCTTCAGGCGAGCAAAGGAACGTAATCACAGACGCGATCTCGTCCTCTGATCCGTAGCGGTTCAGGGGGATCGCGTCGTGGTAGGCGTCGATGATCTCTTGCGTGTGGACCGCCATTGCCAGTTTGGTGCGCACGGGGCCGGGGCAGACGCAGTTGGCACGGATGCCGTATTCGCCCAGCTCCGCGGCCTGTTGCTTGGTCAAATGGATCACTGCGGCTTTGGACGTGCCGTAAGCCACGCGCAGCGTCGAGGCGCGCAGGCCAGAGATAGAACCGATGTTCACAATCGCGCCTTTGGTGGCTTTGAGCGCCTCTGTTGCGGCTTGGGATACAAGGAATGTACCATCCAGATTGATCGACATGACTGCGCGCCAGCGGGCGAAATCAGTGTCCTCGATCGGGCCGAAATCGGCGATACCTGCATTGTTCACCAAAGCATCGATCCGGCCGAACGCGGCAAGGGTGTCTTCGACAATCTTGAGCGCCTGTTCGGGCTGCGAAATATCATAGGGCAGGGCCACAACATCGCAGAGATCCTTGGCCGCGCTCGTCAATTCCGCTTCATCCCAGTCGATCATGGCAACGCGCCAGCCTTTGGCCAGAAGCTGCTTGGTTGTGGCCAGGCCGATACCGCGCGCGGCACCTGTTATGATTGCTGTTTTCATTTCGGACCTCTGGATTTTTCATGTTCAAAGCGTTGTTGTGCGATGGCTTCGTTGGCCTGGGCCTTAACGTCATCGCGCAGGGATTGTTCGACATAGCTGAGATGCGCGACAACGGCGGCGCGCGCGGCGATCGGATCACGCGATTGCAATGCGTTGTTGATGTTTGCGTGCTGCGCCAGCAACGTGTCGCGGGTCGTGCGTTGCTTGAACATGATCTGGCGATTGTAGAACACGCCCTCGCGCAGCAATTGATACATCGAGCGCATCATGTGCAACATAATCACGTTGTGGCTGGCCTCGATGATCGCAAGGTGAAAGTCGGCGTCCAGTTCAGCCTCGGCTTCGGCGGAAGGTTTTGCATGCGCCGCTTCCATTTTGCGATAAACCGTGTCGATGACTTGCAGATCCGTGTCCGAGCCTAGCCGAGCTGCGCGTTCTGCTGCCAACCCTTCCATATCGCGGCGAAACGAGAGGTAGTCGAACACCGCTTCATCATTGCGCGCGAAAAGGCGGGTGAGGGCAGGTGAGAAGGCCGAACCAAGCACATCGGCGACAAAGATTCCTGCGCCTGCTTTACTCGCAAGCAAACCGTCGCCCTGTAGTGTCGCAATTGCCTCGCGCAGGGACGGGCGCGATACGCCGAGGCGTTCGGACAATTCGCGCTCGGACGGAAGGCGTTCGCCGGGGCGCAAAATGCCGCGCAAGATCAAGCCTTCGATCTGGCGGATAACTGCAAGAGACAGTTTTTCAGGCTCGACTGGTTTGAAAGGCATGGGCGCGTCCTTGCTCAATTGGTCAAGTTATATGACCGCGAGCATCCCTTCACAAGCCGTAGACTGGGGC
>NZ_JBAUHO010000346.1:0-2866 GCF_049680325.1 Planktotalea sp. | reverse complement strand
GTCATTCGCGAGGTCACAGCAAAGCAGGATGGCATCATCACCGCAATTGATGGCGAGGCATTGGGTTTGGCCGTCGTCGCGCTGGGCGGTGGGCGCCAGGTCGAAAGCGATCTGATCGATCCTGCTGTGGGCTTGTCGGATGTCGCGCGTTTAGGTGCCAAGATATCCAAAGGCCAGCCGCTTGCGCGTGTCCACGCGGCGCGCGAAGGGCAGGCGGACAGGGCCGCGCAAACGATCCGCGCCGCAATGACAATTGGGCAATCAGCACCCGCGAAACGCGATCTTGTGCATGAGGTAATCACCTGATGGCGCGCGCTTTCTTAATCGTTCTGGACAGTGTCGGCTGCGGCGGCGCGCCAGACGCTCATTCGTTTTTCAACGGCGATCTACCTGATACGGGTGCCAACACTTTGGGCCATATCATCGCCCAGCATGGCCTGCGCGTGCCGAATTTGGACGCGCTGGGGCTGGGTGCAGCGGTGCGGCTTTCCACGGGCATTGAAACGCCGGGACTGGATGCAGAGCCGCAAGGCCTTTGGGGCGCTGCGCGCGAAGTCTCTCGCGGTAAGGACACGCCGTCAGGACATTGGGAGCTCGCGGGGCTGCCGGTGCCGTGGGAATGGACCTATTTTCCTGATGCCTCGCCTGCGTTTCCACCTGAGGTAACCGCAGCACTTTGTAGGGCTGCCGGCACTGACGGAATTCTGTGCAACGGACATTCAAACGGCATCAAGGTCATTGAAGATTTCGGCGAGGAGCATCTGAAAACGGGCTGGCCAATTTGCTACACCTCTGCCGATAGTGTCCTTCAAATTGCAGCCCATGAAGCGGCTTTTGGACGTGAGCGGCTTTTGGATATGTGCCGTGAAGTTGCGCCTTTGCTGCATGATATGCGCGTTGGTCGCGTCATTGCGCGCCCCTTTGTCGGCGCGTGCAAGGCGGATTTCAAACGCACGCAAAACCGCCGTGATTTTGCGATAACGCCGCCAGAGCCTGTTTTGACGAACTGGGTGCAAGATGCCGGCGGCAAGGTGCATAGCGTTGGCAAGATCGGTGATATTTTTTCGATGAGCGGGATAGATACCAGCGTCAAAGGGCGCGATGCTGATTTGATGGCTGCGCTTGATGGTTTGGCGGCGAGCGCTGGACAGGGCGATTTCGTATTTGCCAATCTGGTCGAATTTGACACTGACTATGGTCATCGCCGCGATGTGGCGGGATATGCTGCGGCGCTTGAACGCTTCGATCTTTGGCTGGGCCAATTCTTGCCGCGCCTTGGCATGGGCGACTTGCTTGTCCTGACTGCGGATCACGGCAACGATCCAAGTTGGCCGGGGACAGACCACACCCGCGAACAGGTACCTGTGCTTGTCTGTGGCGCGGGAAAAGGCGAGATAGGGATATGCGGATTTACTGATGTGGCGGCGTCTATCGCGGCCCATCTGGGTGCCAAGGCAAATGGCACCGGAAGGAGTTTTCTATGAAAGAACTTAGCGAAGAACTGACGCATATTCGTGATCTGCCAAAGGTCGAATTGCATACGCATTACGAGGGCGCTGCGCCGCCCGCTTTTATTCGCGGCTTGGCGAAAGAAAAAAAGATCGACATCTCGAAGGTGTTTAACGCCGATGGCTCTTACGCATTTCGCGACTTCGTGCACTTCCTAAGCGTCTATGAGGCGGCGACGACCGTTCTGAAAAGCCCCGAGGATTTCAAGCGCCTTGGCCTTGCAATTCTTGAAGAAGCGGCAAGCAACGGTGTGATTTACATGGAAAGCTTTGTCAGCCCCGATTTCTGCGGTGGCGGCGATGTGAGCGCATGGCGCGACTATCTCGCCGCGATACAAGAGGCGGCGGACGAGGCCAAGCGCGACTTCGGCATCACATCACGCGGTATCGTCACCTGCATTCGACATTTCGGACCAGAACAGGCCAAGACCGCTGCGCTTTGCGCCGCAGAAACTGCTGGTGATTTCATCACAGGTTTCGGCATGGGCGGTGATGAAAATCAGGGCGCGCAGCGTGACTTTCTTTACAGTTTTGATATGGCGCGCGAAGCTGGGCTGCGGCTAACCACGCATGCCGGGGAATGGCGCGGCCCAAGTGAGGTGCGCGAGGCAGTACAAGACCTGGGCGTCGAACGTATCGGACACGGTGTGCGCGCTGTCGAAGATGCGGCGCTGGTGGATGAACTCGCTGAAAAAGGTATCGTGCTTGAGGTCTGCCCCGGCTCCAACGTCGTTCTTGGCGTCTACCCTGATTGGAAGAGCCACCCGATTGATACCCTGCGCCGTGCGGGCGTTCCCGTCACTGTCTCGACAGATGATCCGCCCTTCTTTCACACGACTATGCGCGATGAATATGTGAACCTTGCCAATACATTTGGCTGGGACGCAGAGGTGTTTTCCGACATCGCCAGGGCCTCTGCCAAGGCAGCGTTTTGCGATGAAAAGACCCGTACTGAAATACTTGAGAAACTGGAGGCCTAAGCCATGTCAGAGCATTTGACCGTCGTGAACCATCCCCTCGTTCAACACAAATTGACCCTGATGCGCGAAAAGGAAACCTCGACAGCTGTTTTCCGTCAATTGCTGCGCGAGATCAGTCAGCTGCTTGCCTATGAAGTGACGCGTGGTTTGCCGATGACAACCAAGCGGATCGAAACACCTATGTGCGAAATGGATGCGCCGACGCTCGACGGAAAGAAACTGGCGTTGATTTCAATTCTGCGCGCAGGCAACGGGTTGCTTGATGGTGTGTTGGAACTGATCCCGTCAGCGCGCGTTGGCTTTGTCGGTCTTTATCGCGACGAAGAGACGCTTCAACCTGTGCAATATTACTTCAAGGCTCCTGACGGCTTGGATGAT
>NZ_JBAUHO010000345.1:0-18679 GCF_049680325.1 Planktotalea sp. | reverse complement strand
TTGCACTAACGAGCTGATAATGCTTGAAAACACCAGCGCCCAAACAGATTGGGTCAAGTAGGCAAGAACGACAGCACTGATGATGCCCGACACCTGAGTGACGATGTCGATTGTCGTGACGCGGCCTAGTTGAAGGTGCCTGTTTGCCAGCATCAACCGTGTCGGATTAAGGCCTTGAATAACAAGTGTGAACGCCGCGACTGGCAACAATTGCATCAATTGTTCTTCGCCATAAATCAGCGCCATTGGATAGGCGAGCATGCTTGCAGCGAGCCACAAAAGCACGCCGCGCCCGGCCTGAATTGTCCAGGCGGTGTTCAGGAAACGTGGATCATCCCCACGTTTGCTTTGCATAATCGCGGGGCCAACCCCGACGTCGGAAAACTGATATAGGCCTTGGATAAAGACCATGACCAAGGCCATCATGCCAAAGGCTTCGGGGAACAACAGCCGCGTCAGAATCAGGTTCGACGCAAGGCGAATAATTTGCGATGCACCAAAGCCACCCACAGTAAGAACCGAGCTACGCATCGCCCGTGCACGCAGATTGGAACCTTGGAAAAGGGCGGAGAGTTTTCTCATCGCCCACGGTCCCAAGCTGCATCCTTTGCTGGAACAAGTTTCACCGTAACAGCGACGAGCCCATATATGAAAACGCCGATTGGGTGTCTTAAAGCAGCTTTCAGAATCGCCAGCGGCGCAAAGCGCGTTTTCGCATCATTAACCAGTAATTCCGGGAATTTGTGTTCCAGCTCATCCACGCCCGCGTTTTGCCGTCGGCGCACCCGGATCAAATTACCAAGGCCCTCGACAAGCGGCCAATCATAGCGCGCGCTTACTTGCTTGCGCTCGCCGGGGGCAAAGTTAAGGCGCGCGAATGTGTCATCGGAAATGATTGCCGGCCACTTGGCCCAGCGCGCGCGACCCGCCTTGTTCATCGCGAAATAACCGCATCCTGGCGCGATTTGCTTCATAAACGGCGTTTGCAAATAAAACGTAGCATAGGCACGTGTTATCCAGCTTTTGGAGCGGCTTATACAGACTGTTCCGCTCGCATATCGTGGTGAAGTGTTGTGCAGCGCCGCTACTGTTTCAGCCAGCAGCTTGGGGCTGACGACCACATCGGCGTCCAGATAGGCAAGTGCAGGTGCCTTGGCGATCGCCTCACCTGCATTCAACGCGGCAAGTTTGCTGCCTTGCTCAAGCTCTATCACGTCAAGGCGCCAGCCACGTTTCGTGGCCTGCGGTTCAAATCCGCGTGCCAGATTAGCAGTGTCATCGCTGCACCCGTTTGGCACCACAATGATCTGAACCGCCGCGTTATCGCCAAACGGTTCGGACGCCATTATGGCGTTCAGGCACTCTTGAATATGCGCCGCTTCATTGTTTGCTGGTAAAATTAGGCTTAGGGCGGTGGTCACGATGTTAAACTCCGAACGCATCGGTCAAATTATGAACAACTTTTCATGTCATTGGGCCAAGAGTGCCTTGTCCTCAAGGCTTCTACGTACTCTGATACCGCTAGTGGTTCAATTTGTTGAAATTATGTCTGCCGGGGCGATGCTTTATGAACACCAATAGCAATCTACGCTTGGGCTACTTAGTTCCACAATTTCCGGGCCAAACGCACATCTTCTTTTGGCGCGAGATCGCAGAACTTGAAGAACGCGGCGTCGATATTCATCTGCTTAGCACACAGCCGCCACCCGCTGGATTGATTGCCCATGAGTGGTCGGCCAAAGCGATGGAACGCACAACCTATCTGGCGTCCAAGAACCCGTTTTCGATGATGCGCGCTGCTATGCATCAACCTTGGTATAGGTTTGCGCAGCAGATACGCATCGATGGGCTTTCCGTTGCCCGCGACATTGCGATTTGCCTGCCCGCAGCTAAGCGATTGTTGGCGTATGCCCGCAGGAATGCGCTCGATCATATTCACGTCCATTCCTGCGCACGCGCGGCGCTGATCGCAGCGATGTGCAGACATATGGGCGGGCCAACGTTTAGCGTCACTTTGCACGGGCCGATGTCGGACTACGGGCGTGGCCAGCCCCTAAAGTGGCGCGACGCCAGTTTTGCGACGATCATCACGCGAAAACTAGAGGCCGAAGCACGCGATGAACTTGGCGGCGCTATGCCTAAGAAAATCTATATCCGGCCAATGGGCGTTGATACAGATGTCCTGAAACGGGACGCCCCCTATACGCCCCCACGAGACAGAGAGTCGCTGCGCATTTTCAGCTGCGCGCGTCTGAATGTGGTTAAAGGCCATCAGGACGCAATGGAAGCTGTGCGTCTTTTGCGTGCGCGCGGCGTGAATGCGGAACTAGAGATCGCGGGCGAAGATGATGCAGGCGGTTCGGGTTACCGCAAAGTGCTTGAAGCGCGCATAGCCGAGTTGGGGCTAACGGAGCATGTCCGTCTGCTTGGGGCGATTGACGCGACGGCCGTAAAAGCCAAGCTGCTGAACGCGCATCTATTCGTGCTTGCTTCTTGGCACGAACCCCTGGGCGTTGCCTATATGGAAGCCATGAGCTGCGGCGTGCCAACGATTGGCACCGATTCAGGCGGCGTGCCGGAAATGATTACCAGCGGCGAAACAGCTATTCTGGTGCCGCCAAAAGCGCCTGAGCAGCTTGCTGACGCGATCGAAGGCCTAAGCCAGAACACAGCCGAGCTGAATAGGCTAAGTCACGCTGGTCGCGCTCATATAGTCGCGCATTTTCGGGCTTCGAAAGGGGCGGAAACGCTGATCGAAGGGGTCAAATCTACGCGGGGTTAGCGCAGATCTTCGACCATGATGGCCAGGTCTTCATCCGCTTCGAACCAAAGCATTTCGACACTGTGCAAATCTGCATCAACAAAATTGCTGCGCACGCGAATACCGTTTTCGGTTCTGGAAAACGTATAGGACGACGGCCCCCCCGGCAGCAGCGCGGCATCAATGCCGTCACCGCCAAGCAACTTATCAATACCGCCCATTGGTTGAAGCACGTCATCGCCATCACGGCCGACAAGAACATCTGCCTGCCGCGTGCCTTTGATTTCATTTGCCTCGCCATCCCCAACGATTATGCGCCCGCCCTCAAAGGCACTTGGCAGGCGCTCTTCCCACCACGCGGCGGTATTCGCGTTGAAATCCATCAAGGCATCCCAGCGCGGGTTTTCATCCTGCAAGTGGCGCAGCGCGCCCCAACTGCCATATTGGCTAGGCTTGGCCACATCGACAAAGGCATTGAACAAAGTGCCCTTCGCATTTTTCCAGCCCTTTAGAATATCAGTATAAAGGCCAGCCATTTGCGGCGAGTAGTTGAATTGTTTGAAAAATTCGATCAGCGTTTCATTCGCAGACCATTCACCGCTTACCGCGACATGGGTGCCACCTTCATACATCACAAGGCGTAGCCCGTGATCTTCGGCGACCTGCGCTTGTTGCGGGAAAATCACCTCGATCAACTCTTTAACCGAACCCTCGCGCAGGGCTTGATCGACCCGCTTGTTTGCCGCGTCAAATTTGTGCACGGCGATATAGCTATCGCGCTCCGCACCATTTAACCCTTTGACCGAGGCATCATTTTCGGCAAGCTGCACGCTTTCTTCGATCCAGCCAAGCACTGCTGGCGCTTGTTCGTCGCTGCCCATCTCATACCCGAAATAGCCTGTAATCGCATAATCGGTGAAATAGACGTATGGCGGCCAATTTTTGTCAGGATCCTCTTCCACCCATAGCGGCGCATTCAGCGACGACTCTTCCAGCCCCAACCAACCTGTGTGCGTGCCAACAACCGTCGCAAGCCGTTCCGAAGCATCCGTTCCAAAAACATCTGCCCAAATCTGCGCCATCTGAGCAGAGCGCATGCCGTAAAACTGCATCCATGCATCATCGCCAGCCTTGCGGCCCCATCGTTTTTTCGCCTGTTCCTGCGCGTAGACCGCTTGTGGGAAAATGAAGTTCCAAACCTCGTTTGAGAATTCGACATAGGCGCGCAAATCCTTGCGCAGCGTGGCTTGCGTGAGTTCTGCGAAGCTACGGAAATACTCATCATCCGCCATATGCGGCATGTTGAACCAAGGATCGGCACCGACCAGATTGGCCAGTTCGATCATTACCTCAGCAGGAACACCACGCCGAATGAAAGTGTAGTCCTGCACCGAAGCACGCTTGTCCCAGGTGCTGGAAATCGAACCATTGGTCGACATCCAGTCCATGAACCGCAGCGAGCGCAAATTTTCGATCCGCGCAAGCCAATCGGGATTGAACGTTACACCGGCCGCAACCAGTTCGGCATCGCTTGCCCGAAACACTTTGATATTGCGGATGTAATCGTCTGGATCGGTCTTGGTGATTGCGATCGAAACCAGTCCCTCGCCCGGCGTGTAATCAAAGCTGATCTCGTCGGCGCTTCGGCGCACGTTCTTGGCAAGCCCTCCGATATCAAGGTTGCCTTGCCCGTCGTAAGTCACCAGATAGCGCCCTTTGAGCGCGCTGGCCTCGACGGGTTGGTCGGTCAGAATGAACGCTTCCAAAGCGCGTGCGCCGTCTGGCAATCTTTTCGGCCAGCCGAATTCGTCAAGATATCCACCTGCTTCGATCGCGCCCGATTCAAACGCACCCCATTGATCGCCTTTGTGGCCAACCCACGGGCGCGCGGTCTTCATCAAATCAAGGAATGGGTGCTGCACCGACCAATCGGCAATTCCGTTCAGCCCCATTGCGAGCGATGGATTACTAACGGGTGCCTGATAAGCAACTGACGTGACAGCTTCACCGCCTTCAGACATTGTGGCCAGCGCGCTTTGCTCAGTATCGTTTGTCGTCGTCGGCTTTGCATTGAAGGCCTCCACCCGCTGCCAAATCGCATCGCGCACCATCGGGAAGGTTGCGCGTAATTCTGGGGCGATACTGCTGGGCGGGCGGAATCCGTCTGGCAACGGTTCGTTGTAGATGGTGTTATAGGCGACCATCGCCGCCATAAGATAAAGCGCCGAAGTGCCATGAGGCGCATCATCAACGTAGAAGGTTTCAGCAGGCAGTTCTGCCAATGCGGTTTCCATCATGACCGAAGACAGAACACGCGAGATCGGCATGAGCGTCACTTCACGCTCTGGCACAGCGGCGGCCAGGCCAGCGGTAAAGGCATCATACCACTCGGCATAGTCACCCGTCGCGAAGGAATGATAGGCCTTCAAACCATTTGCATTGGGAGGAAAGCTTCCTGCCACGCCCGCCATTTCAGGCCAGCCTTCGTAAATGTAGAATGCCAGATTAGGGTCTGCTTCGCTTGCCCAGCTTACAACGGCAGCACCCGCATCAATCGGAGATAAGTTTTCCGCGTTCTCACCGTCAAACGGAGCATCTGGTGTTTGATACTGTATAAAGTTCGCAGGTACGATCCATAGATTGCTTAGACCCGCATCCTGAAACGCGACGCGCTCGCTATTCCATGCCTCTTTGACTTCTTTGAACGACCAATTCGGCTGGGGTGGAAGCGAGCGCATAAAGTCTCGTAAGAACCCCCACTGGCCACTGAGTTTGAACTCATGACCTGCCTCCCGGGCGATAAGCGAAAGCCAATGCGGAACTGTCGTTTCGTCACTCTCGCTCAGATGATGCACAAGGGAGTTACCAAAAACATAGGCACGCTCGCTCTTTTCCTGCGCCATGCCAATATTTGCACATAATGCTGAAATCGCCAGCGTAACCGCTGCTAGCCCCTTACTCACACCTGAAACCATTGTTTCGCACTCCTGCCGCGCCTTTTGTTTGGAATATAGAAGGCTGCGCCACTTATGCTAGGGGAATAGGGCCACTTGGCTCCAATGCGCCCGCCTTTCTGAGGATAAGTTCAAGGCGCTGAAAGCTATTGCCCACCCCAAGCCGTTCTGGTGTTGCGATAAAACGGTCCAGTTCGGGAAAAGCTTTTACCGCGATGTCCAGCACTGGATCACTCCCCGCGCTATACAGACCCGCGCGGATCATCATCGCGCTTTCATCATAGCTGCCTAACAAACGGCGCGCAGTAGCGATCAGTGCATTTTCTTTTTCGTTTGCCGCCTCGGGCAGACTGCGCGACACAGAACGCACGACGTCGATCGCGGGATAGCGCCCACGTTCGGCAATAGCCCGGTCCAGAATAACATGCCCGTCCAATACGCCGCGCATTATGTCCGCAATCGGTTCCTCCATGTCAGACCCTGCAACCAGCACCGAGAAAATCGCTGTGATGTCTCCACGTCCTTCGAGACCCGGTCCCGCGCGCTCGCAGAGGGACATAACCGTGTGGGCGGTAGAGGCAGGATACCCGCGCAAACTGGCCGCTTCTCCGCTGGCGAGCGCAATCTCGCGATGCGCCTCGGCAAAGCGCGTGATGGAGTCCGCCAGAAGCAGAACATGCTTGCCTTGATCGCGGAAATGTTCAGCTACGCTCATAGCGCTCAAAGCACAGCGCCGCCGCAAAAGCGGACTTTGATCCGACGTTGCTGCAACCACAACTGTGCGTGCCATTCCCTTTGTGCCTAGCACGTTCTCGACAAAGTTTCGCAACTCGCGGCCACGCTCGCCGACGAGTGCGATCACGATGACATCTGCCTGCATATGCTCGGCAAAATGGGCGAGCAATGATGACTTGCCGACACCGGACCCCGCGAAAAGGCCAACGCGTTGACCCCGAACCATTGGCAAAAGCGTATTGAAGACCCCCATAGAAGTTTCCAGCCGCGCACCCAAAGCACGCCGCTTTGCAGGATTCGGCGCGCTGCCCTGAACGGCACGCTCCATTGGCCCGCGAGGCAGGAAATAGCCATCCATTGGTGCGCCCGATGCATCAACTATGCGCCCGATCCAAGCATCGCTCGGCGCGATTTTCAGCGCGCCGGAAAGCAACACTTCATCGCCGATAGAAACCCCATCAAGCGGCGCATCGGGCAGCACAATAGTTTCGGTTTTCGAAAGGCTTAGAACCTCGCCACCCAAACGGTTTCCCGAGCTTGCGAAGAGGTTTATCAAGTCCCCGACTTGCGCAATTCCGGCAATCCCTTCGACGTGAACCAGACCCGCACCGACATGGATTACGCGGCCGAAGGGGCGGCTCGCATGAATGCGGCGCATATCTTGCAGCAAACCTTCAAGTGCACGTGTTGTCATCAAACTCTCCTCAAATCCCATGAAAACTTTTTCTAAAGGAATCAGGGTTAAGCCTTGGTTGAAGCGAGACAGATTTATTTCGACGGAGCCTTAACACCATGTTTCAGAAACTCGGGATTTTCCAAATGGCCCACGCCATGGCGACACACGCGGGGCGATTGCAGGTGGTGACGGCCCAGAACATGGCAAACGCTGACACCCCCGGTTTTAAGGCAAAAAGCTTGACGCCCTTCAAGGACACGCTGCGCACTTCAGGAACAGGAACCGCCCAGCGCGCGACGCGCAGTGGTCATCTTAACGGCGCCGCGCCTGATGGCCCTGTTGCAATACCGGCAAGGATTATTCTGGACGAAGCAGCGCAAAGCGATCCGAATGGCAACTCTGTCGCGATTGAGGATGAAATCCTGCGCTCGGTCGAGGCCAAGCGCCAACATGATCGCGCGCTGGCGATCTATCGCTCGTCCATGAATATTTTGCGTACCTCTATCGGGCGCACATAAAGCCGCCTTTCGAAAGGATTAAATATGAATGATTTTTCACAAGCACTGTCGATTGCAAGCAGCGGCCTCAAGGCACAATCAGGGCGTTTGCGCCATGTCTCTGAAAACATCGCGAACGCAGATACGCCCGGATATCACCGCAAGGTTGTGAGTTTTGATCTGTCCGCTGACACGGGCGAAGTCTCGCTCGGGCGCATGACACTTGATCCGGCAGAGCTGCGTGAGATTTACGATCCATCACATCCATTGGCGAATGAAACAGGTCACTATGACGGGTCAAACGTCGAGCTGATTATCGAAATCGCCGACGCGCGTGAAGCCCAGCGCAGCTACGAGGCCAATCTGAAAATGCTCGATCAAGCGCGGCAAATGTCGAGCAGCTTGATGGATCTTCTACGCCGATAATTCCCAAAACCTCCACGGAAGGAGAAACCCCATGGACGTTAAATCCCTTTTTGCCACTCAGCGCTACGCGGCCAGCAAACCCGCGACCGACCCGACAGGGTCCGGGCAGCCAAACGTGGCGGACAGTTTCGCCGAAACCTTGAAAGACTTTTCCACCACGCTCGCCGAAAGCGAAAGCATCGCCAAAGCTGCAATGACAGGTGATGCAGATCCCCATGCGCTGGTGCAAGCGTTGGCACAGACCGAACTGGCCGTCGAAGCTGCGGTAACAGTGCGCAATAAAGTGGTCGAAGCCTATCAGGAAATCCTGAGAATGCCGGTCTAAGCCATGCGTGAAGCCGTCTTTTTTGACACGTTGCAACACGGGCTTTGGGTCGCAGTCGTCATGTCCATTCCGATCCTTAGCGCGGCCTTGGTCGCTGGAGTGATCGTCGGCCTGTTACAAGCGCTAACATCCGTTCAGGAAATGACGCTCACTTTCGTTCCTAAACTGGGGGCAATCGTCGTCGTGTTCTGGATGACAATGAATTTCATGACACAAACGCTGGTTACCTATTTCCAAGGTTCCATCGTCCCGCAAATCATCGGAGGTTGAAAATCCACTCATGGAAAATGCAAGCTATACAACGCTCTCCCGTCAGTCCGGCCTCATGCGAGAGATGAGCGTCATCGCCAACAACATCGCCAATGCAAACACCACGGGCTATCGACAGGAGGGCATTGTTTTCTCGGAATTTATTCGGAGCATTGAAGATGCCCCTTCTCTTTCAATGGCGAGCGCACGTGCCCGGGCAACATCGTTGCAGCCAGGGACCATGACCCAGACAGGTGGTTCACTTGATCTGGCAATTGACGGACAAGGATTCTTTTTAATCAACACCCCTAACGGGGATCGCCTCAGCCGCGCAGGACATTTCATGCCAAACGCCCAGGGTGATCTGGTGACCGCAGATGGCCATCCCGTTCTTGACGCGGGCGGCGCACCCTTGTTTGTACCCGGCGGTGCCGCCAACATTTCCGTCGCCCCAGATGGCACCCTTAGCGCCGATGGCCAGCTTTTGGGTCAAGTCGGCATCGTCAAGCCCAGCGCAGGTACACAAATCGTGCGCGACGACGGGGTCCATTTTCGTGCAGACGGTCCGATTGAGCCCAGCTTTGACGCACGTGTGCGACAGGGTTTCCTTGAAGGGTCAAACGTTGATCCAATGACCCAGATCGCGCGCATGATCGAAGTGCAACGCGCCTACGAAATGGGCCAGAGCTTTGCCGAGTCCGAGAACGAGCGCATCCGCAACGCAATGCGCACAATCATTAAATAACCAGAACAAAGAGGCAACAATGAGAGCATTAAAGATCGCAGCAACAGGGATGAGCGCCCAGCAAATGCGGGTCGAGGTCATCTCCAACAACCTCGCCAACATGAGCACCACTGGCTACAATGCACGGCGCGCTGAATTCGCTGATCTACACTATCAACAGATGTCGCGGGCAGGCACGATCAACGCATCTGACGGCACTGTTTTGCCAACAGGTGTGCAACTTGGCCTTGGCGTGCGTCCTGCGTCGGTGTCGGTTTACCTGTCGCAAGGTTCACTTTCCGCCACCAACAGCGATCTTGATATCGCGATCGACGGGCAAGGCTATTTCGAAGTCACGCTCCCGTCTGGCGCATCGGCCTATACCCGCGACGGTGGACTAAAGCGTAATGCGGAGGGCTTGATCGTTACAAATGATGGGTTTCCAGTAGTGCCCGAAGTCGTGATCCCGACAGAAGCAAAAAGCGTCTCGATCAATGGCGATGGAGAGGTTTTCGCCTATTTCGATGAGGCCGCTGAAGCGCAGCTTTTGGGTCAGATCACGCTTGCAGGCTTCACCAATGCAAAGGGACTGGAGGCCATCGGGAGCAATCTTTTTCTTGAAACCGAGGCCTCGGGGCCATCTCAGGTCACCACGCCGGGAACCGATGGGCTTGGCACATTACGCCAGGGATATCTTGAGGACAGCTCGGTCGACGCGGTGCGCGAAGTAACCGAATTGATCGAAGCCCAACGCGGGTATGAATTGAACGCCAAGGTCATCACGGCCGCCGATCAAATGCTCGGCGCGACAACGCAGATCCGCTAATGCGTATTCTGATCGCCCTTTGCCTTGCCCTGTTCGCGCTGCCTTTACGCGCAGATATCGCTGTTCCAACACGCAACATTCGCCCCGGCGATATCCTGCGCGACAGTGACGTCATGATGATCCGCGGCGAGACAGCAGATGCTTTCACAGCGATTGCGGACGTGATTGGCCTAGAGGCGCGCGTCGCGCTTTATGCGGGTCGCGCAATTCTAAGCGCGCAGGTCGAGCGCGCGGCCAGTGTAGAGCGAAACCAGATTATCGAGCTTGTCTATGTGGGCAATGGTTTGTCGATGAGCACAGAAGGGCGCGCGCTTGGGCGCGGCGCGGAGGGCCAGCGCATCCGCGTGATGAACCTTACCTCCAAGACTTCGATCTTCGGCACAATTCAAAGCGACGGCACTGTTCGTGTCACTAAATAGGAAATGCAAAAGTATATGCGTAAAATTTGTCTAATTGCTACCGCGGGTAGCCTAGCGGCCTGTACCAGTGCAGATCATATTGGCAAACCACCCTCTTTCACGCCGATGATGGAAACACGCGAACATTCGGCGATGATCTATCCTGGCCTGCCTGAAACAGTTGAACGGCATTCGATAGCGGATGCCTCTTCCTTATGGCGCGGAGATCGAAAATCGTTGCTGGGGGATCGCCGCGCCTTGCAACAGGGCGACATCATGACCGTCGTGATCGAAATTGATGACAAAGCGGAGATTTCCAATACAACGTCGCGATCACGGGATGGATCAGACGATCTGAGCATTCCTGATTTTCTTGGCGTGCCGCAGCGCGTTGTTAAGAAATGGCCTGACGGCGCGAGCCCTGACAATGCAATTGGCCTTAGCAGCTCTAGCGCGTCTAAAGGCGACGGATCGGTACGACGCAAGGAAAAACTAACGCTGCGCGTGGCAGCGACCATTGTCGAAGTCCTGCCCAATGGAGTCCTTGCAATTGAGGGCACACAAGAAGTGCGCGTGAACTTTGAAATGCGCGAATTGCTGGTGAACGGTTACGTGCGCCCCGAAGATATCTCGCGCCAGAACGAAATCACTTACGACAAGATCGCCTCGGCGCGGATTTCATATGGCGGACGCGGTCAGATCACAGACATGCAGCAACCAAGATACGGGCGTCAAATTCTTGATGCGGTTCTTCCCTTTTAAGAAAGTTCCCGATGATTAAGAAACTCTTGCCAATTGTATTGATCCTGATCTTCGGGGGCGCGGGTATCGCCGCGGGCCTGATATTAAAGCCGGAACCAAAAGAGGCGCACGCAGAGCTTGGCCCCTGCGGCGATGATCCAAATGCCGCAGGCAAAACAGCCAAGAAGGACACGCATGAAGCGGACAAACCCGAAGCACCGGAAGATGTGTCTTTTGACTACGTAAAGCTGAACAATCAGTTCATTGTGCCCGTCATCAAAAACGACACGGTTAGGTCGATTGCAATTGTGGCGCTTAGCTTGGAAGTGAAACTTGGAACGTCAGATCAAGTCTACGCTATCGAGCCCAAGCTACGCGATACTTTCTTGCAGGCACTATTCGATCACGCGAGCCTTGGCGGCTTTGATGGCGCTTTCGCAACGACAGAGAACCTGATCCGAATACGGCGCTCACTGAAAGAGCAAGCCGTCAACGTACTGGGGGACATCGTTAACGACGTGCTGATTACTGATATTGCGCGGCAGGACAACTAGGCGGCGTTCACCCAGAACAAAGCAATTTGATCTGCGCACGCAAGCTTGCGTCAGCGGCGGCACTATCTGCCGCAATTTCACGGGCATCTGCGAGCAAAGCATCTGCTTCGCAAATCCTGTCGATAAGCCCGACTGCCAAAGCCTCGGGGGCTAAGATCTTCTGCCCACCCATCAAGATCAACTTGGTCCGCGCAGGGCCAATCAATGCGCGCATCCGTGCAGGATCGGAAGGTTGCGGCAGGAAACCCAGTTTCATTACAGGATAAAAGAACTTGGCCGAAGCGACGGAAATACGCAGATCGCAGGCAAGCGCCATGCCCATCGCGCCGCCAGCCAACGTGCCATTAAGTGCGGCAATTGTCAGACAAGGTAGCGCTGCAATTGCGCCAGATAGTTCCTCCCAGATCGGTGAAACCGCAAGTCCCGCGCGCGCCTCGTCTAGATCAGCACCCGCGCTAAAGACCTTGCCATTGCCTGTCAAAATGAAAGCATCCGCACTTTGGGCGTCCTGGGCAATTCGCGTTAGCTCTTCCAACATCTTGCTGGTCAGCGAATTTGCTTTTTCAGGGCGGTTGATTGTAACGGTCCAGATGCCCTGATCTTTGGTGAGCTCAATCATGTCAGGCCGATCTGTGCGCGTATTTCTTCATCACGAAGCGATATCTCTTCGCCGAGCCAGCCATCTGCTTGGCCAGAACACATCCACAAAAGCGCTTTGGCAGGCCAGTCCGCAGGAACATGCACATCCCAATCAAGCTGGCTCACTGGATTAATGCCTGACGTCTTGATGCTGCGCTGCATCTGGGTAGCCACGGTTCCCGGCGACAGCCCCATGACCCGCAACCCACGTGCTGCATTTTCTAGATGCGCGCACCGGGTCAGCATCGCAGCGCCCGCTTTGGAACTGCAATAATGCGACCATGCTTCAATCGGATTATGTGCAGCGCCGGAGCTGACAGTAATTATCGTTCCCTGACGCGCGTTCCGCATATGCCCAAGCACCGCGCGCATTCCATTGAATACGCCTGTAAGATTGATCTCGATCGCCTTCGCCCAAGCCACTGGATCAGCGGTTGCCAAATGGCTGATTGGTTCGATCACACCCGCGTTGTTGATAAGCACATCAATGCTGCCAAACTTCGCAAGTGCCATTGAAGCAGCGCCTGTCATATCATCATAGCGCGCAACATCGCATTTGATCGCCAAAGCCTTTTCGCCAATTTTTTGCGCAAGCGCACCAATTTCCGCATCGCTACGCGCCAGCAACACAACATTCGCGCCATGCTGCGCAAAAAGCTCTGCCGTCGCTGCGCCAATACCTCGGCTCGCGCCTGTAATGAGAACGGTTTTTCCAGACATATCTTGCATGTGCCACTCCTTAACTCGGGGATTATCGCCACAATTCGATGCAACGTGTACTTCGGCTTGACGTTGCACCGAGCTAGGTCGAAGCTGCAAGTTGATTTGTTTTACAAAGGATAGGCAACATGTCGCTTCGGACTGCCATTTATAGCACAACTTCTCTCGTATTTCTTGCAAGCAGCGCCGCCGCAGACGTGACTGCCAATGATATCTGGGCCGATTGGAAATCGTACCTGTCCGGCTTTGGTTATAGTGTCGATGCACAGGAATCGATGTCCGGCGATACGCTGACAGTCACAGATCTCAACATGACTGTCCCAATGCCGGAAGGCACCGGCAGCTTTGCAATTACGCTAAGCAGCATAGATTTTGTCGAGAATGGCGATGGAACCGTAGATGTGGTCTTTCCCGAAGTCATGCCGATGGTATTCGCTGGCAAAGGCCCAGAGGACGAATTGGTTAAAGGCTCTATCGAGCACACGACCAAGAACATGAAAATGCGCGCCAGCGGTGTCCCCGATCAGGTCACCTATACATACACGGCCGATCAGCTTGGCATGGCGCTCACGGAATTGACTGTCGATGGCGATGCACTTCCAATGGATGCGCTGAAGGCCGAGTTTGTATCAAACAACGTCAGCGGCACATCTGTTATGGAACCCGGTGCTTTGCGGAAAATTGTTCAGGAAATGACGCTTGGCGAATCTACGTATCAGGTCAATTTTCAGGCCCCCGACAGCAGTGATGGCGTCGTTGTAAACGGCAAAATCGCGTCAATGGCGTTCAGTGGTGAAACCCTTATTCCTGAAGCGATTGATCCGCAGAACATGGCCGATGCTATGAACAAGGGCTTCGCGGTTAACGGCGGGTTTAGCTATACGGGCTCCACTGCCGAGTTTGCAGTGACCGACGGCGGCGACACGATGGGCGGGTCCAGCAGCGCTGCATCTGCCCAAATCAACGTCGCGATGAACAAGGACGCGCTTGAATACACAGGTGGCAGCAAGGACACGA
Organism: Planktotalea sp.; assembly: GCF_049680325.1. Classification (GTDB taxonomy): domain Bacteria; phylum Pseudomonadota; class Alphaproteobacteria; order Rhodobacterales; family Rhodobacteraceae; genus Planktotalea. Next base: position 4,437 of record NZ_JBAUHO010000345.1, on the reverse strand, counting down.
CGCTAAACATTATGGGCGGCGAAATTCCTTTGCCAATCGCAGTCAACTTTGGCGAGGTCGCCTTCAAACTGCTTATGCCGGTTGCCAAGGCCGAAGAGCCCAGCGACTTTGCCTTTGGCCTGACCTTGGGCGATTTCGAAACATCTGAAGATCTGTGGTCGATGTTGGACCCGGGAAAAGTCCTGCCCCGCGATCCTGCGACAATCGCGATCGATCTCACTGGCAAAGCCAAAATGCTGTTTGATTTCTTCGATCCGGAACAAATGCAAGCCGTTGAGAATGGCGAAACTGTGCCGGCGGAACTTAATGCAGTTACGCTGAACAAACTTCTGCTTTCCATCGCAGGCGCCCAGCTTTCCGGAACGGGTGATTTCACCTTTGATAACTCTGATCTAGAGACTTTCGATGGCATGCCAAAACCAACCGGTGGCATTGATCTGTCTCTGTTGGGCGGTAACGGTTTGATGGACAAGCTGGTTCAAATGGGCCTTCTGCCGCAGGAACAGGCGATGGGCGCTCGCATGATGATGGGTCTGTTCGCCCGCCCCGGTGAAGGTGAGGACAGCCTGACATCCAAGATCGAGATCAACGCCGAAGGTCACATCTTGGCGAATGGTCAGCGCATCCAGTAAATAGGTCAAATATTAGGAAAAGGCCGCGAAAGTTTTTCGCGGCCTTTTTTGTGCGACCTTGTATCAGGGGGCGCAGCGGTCTACCTCCAGTGCAACCTGATCGCGGAGCAAAAATGTCCCAATCCCTAGAAGAGCTGACACATGCCCTTATGTTCGCCGCTAAAAAAGCTGGCGCAGATGCCGTAGATGCTATGGCCGTCAAAGGCACTGCGCTTTCCATCGACGTGCGCAACGGCGTGTTAGAACAAGCGGAACGTTCTGAAGGGATCGATATTGGTTTAAGGGTTTTCACCAATGGGCGGCAGGCCTGTGTCTCCTCCTCGAATACGTCCGAGCAAACCATCGAAGCCATGTGCGAGCGCGCGATAGCAATGGCGCGCGAAGCCCCCGAAGACCCCTACGCGGGCCTTGCCGATCCGGATCAATTGGCAGACATGCGCAGCGCTGAGGGGCTGGAACTATGCGACCCCACGCCAGAACCTGACCCCGCGATGCTACAAGAAGACGCGATGCGCGCCGAAGAAGCCGCGCTTGGCAAAACAGGCATAAGTCAGGTCCAATCGGCCAGCGCAGGCTATAGCGCGCGCGAAATTCATATCGCGACGAGCAATGGATTTTCGGGCGGTTACCAACGCACGGATCGCGCGGTGTCCTGCGTCGCAATTGGCGGTACAGGCGCGCAAATGGAGCGCGACTATGACGGTGACAGCCGCATTTTTCAGGCCGATCTACGCGACGCTGCCGACATTGGTGCGACAGCTGCTGAACGCGCGCTCGCCCGAATGGGTGCGCGCAAGCCCCCTACGGGCAGCTATCCAGTTCTGTTTGACGAGCGCATTTCTACGACCATTGTTGGTCACCTTTTAGCTGCCATTAACGGTGCCTCCATCGCGCGTGGTTCGTCCTGGTTGCGCGATGCTCTGGGCGCGCAGATCATGCCAGAACATCTCAGTATTATCGAAGACCCACATCGCGTACGCGTGCCCGGGTCACGGTATTTCGACGCCGAAGGCCTGCCAACGCAAAAGCGCGCGATTGTACAAAATGGCATTCTTACGGGTTGGACGCTTGACCTTGCGAACGGGCGCAAGCTGGACATGCCATCAACAGCCAACGCCGCGCGCGGCACCTCTGCGCCGCCCTCGCCAAGCAGTTGGAATATAGCAATAACACAAGGCAGCAAAAGCCGCGATGAACTGGCGCGCGATATGGGGACCGGACTTTTGGTCACTTCGATGATCGGCTCGACAATAAATGCAACAACAGGGGATTATTCGCGCGGCGCGGCCGGTTTCTGGATCGAGAACGGCGAAATAACGCATCCTGTGAATGAATGCACCATTGCGGGCAATCTGCGCGACATGCTGATGCATATGACCCCTGCAAACGATGCCCGCAGCTATCTGTCCCGCGTTGTGCCGTCTTTGTTGATCGAAGGAATGACACTTGCCGGAAACTGATCTTAGTCTATTGATCGACGCGGCGCGGGCCTCTGGCGAAATCGCCAAGCAGTTTTTTCAAAGCGATGCAAAAACCTGGGACAAGCCGGATGGCACGGGCCCTGTGACCGAAGCCGATCTGGCGGTGAACGCAATGCTCGAAGAAAAGCTGCGCGTCGCTCGGCCGGATTACGGCTGGCTTAGCGAAGAATCGCAGGACAGTCTGGATCGCCAAAGCAGGGAAAGCGTCTTCATCATCGATCCGATAGATGGAACGCGCAGTTTCATCGAAGGCGCCAAGACATGGGCCCATTCGCTGGCGATTGCGCGCGCTGGCAAAGTCACGGCCGCCGTCGTTTTGCTGCCCATGCGCGATATGATGTTTTCTGCGGGTCTTGGAACAGGTGCCCATTTGAACGGCGCTCCGATCACGGCTTCGCTGCATAAGGGCGTAAGTGGCGCTCAAATTCTCGCAGCGCGCCCGTCAATGGATGCCCGACACTGGAAAGCGGCGGAAGCCCCCGACATCAAACGCCATCACAGGCCATCGCTTGCCTACCGTTTGTCACTTGTTGCGCAGGGCTCATTTGATGCGATGTTTACCTTTCGCCCAAGCTGGGAGTGGGACATCGCGGCCGGTGCTCTCATCACGTCAGAAGCGGGTGGCTGCATAACCGACAAAACGGGTGCTGCACTAAAATTCAACGGGGTTGATCCTCGGCTCAACGGCGTTCTCGCGGCCGGTCCTGCGCTGCACTCCGAACTGCTTTCACTGCTTGCGCCTGCTTGACCACGCGGATGCAAACGATACGCTTAACTCTAGTAAAGGAATAAGCATGGTACAAAGACTTCACCTCGTATTCGGCGGCGAATTGGTCGATCCGACAAAGAACGTTTTCAAAGACGTTAACGATCTACATGTCGTCGGCATCTTTCCCGACTACGAAGCCGCCTTTAACGCTTGGAAGGCGGAAGCCCAGCGCACAGTAGACAATGCACATATGCGCTATTTCATTGCCCATCTGCACCGTTTGCGCGACGAGAATGCCGAAGCCTCTTCAACGGAAGAGCTGGGGTAAACAACGCATGGGTTCGCTCAGCCTGACCACATACAAGGCGCTCAACCGTAGCGCCAAGGCTGCGCATCAGGACCCATACAAAGAGCGTCCGAGCGGCCCATTGATTTGGGCCGTTGTGCATGATGATGCCAATGCACGCGCAGTGCTCTATTTGCTTGACCGCATGCGCATGCTGCGAGGGCCATGCAACCTGCTGCTAACCTACATCGAAAAACCGCCATACGTGCCAAGGCGCAAAGGCGTCCTGTCCTGTGTTTTGCCGATTGATACGACTGAGGCGAGCCGCGCGTTTCTGGAACACTGGCAGCCCTCATACTGCCTCTGGTTCGGCGGCGAATTGCGCCCTGTTCTTGTTGAACAAGCCCATGAGCGCGCAGTGCCTATGTCGCTGCTTTCTGCAAGCGACACATTGCTGGACCAACCGATCTGGCGCTGGCTTCCCTCGCTCGCTCGCGAAACCCTGAACGCCTTTAACAAGATCTCTGCCAAGGATGCTGGCGGGCAACGCATTTTGCGCAAGATGGACGGGGCACGCCGTGCCGTTAGTATCGACGGCTTGTTGCAAGAGACTGTTTTGCCGCCCTCTGTAAACGAAAGTGTCTTTGACGAAGTATCGCGCGATCTAAATGGCCGGCCAGTCTGGCTAGCGGCAGACGTTCAAGAAGACGAACTGGCAACTGTTCTGCAAGCCCATCGCGAGTCGATTAGAATAGCGCACAGGCTGATCCTGATCCTTGTGGCCGCAACCTTTCCAATCAGTGTCGAGGCCCGTACCGTTTTGAAGTCGCAGGGGTGGCGCGTGTGCTATTGGGAAGATGGCGATCCAATTGAAGAGGAAACGCAGATCATCTTTGTCGAAGAACCCGAAGAAATGGGTCTTTGGTTTCGCGCTTCACCGTTTTGCTTTCTGGGCAGCACGCTTAGCGCAGGACACGGTGGCAACGATCCATATGTGCCTGCCTCCCTGGGCTCAGCGATCATATACGGGCCGAACGTCGGACGTTTTACAAGCAGCTTTTCGCGGCTTGCCGCAGCGGGCGCGGCGCGTATCATCAAGGATACCGAAGGGTTATCGCGGGCAATTGTTCAATTGCTCGCAGCAGATCAGGCGGCAAGCATGGCGCATGCAGCTTGGGTCACCATTTCGGAAGGGGCCGAGGTCACCGATGCGGTGATTGACGATATTCAAGAGCATTGGGACGCGTTAGAAAGCAACGGATGAGAGCCCCCGATTTTTGGTACACGCGCCCCGATGCGCCAAACTGGCGCGCACGTTTGCTTGCTCCT
>NZ_JBAUHO010000344.1:0-1547 GCF_049680325.1 Planktotalea sp. | reverse complement strand
GTGTAATCTCTCTCATTAGCTGCTCAAGGCGGTCATCTGACGATAGCTCGGCGTTCAACTTTGACAGGATTGCGAAGGATGATGATGCATTTACCTTCTTGGACGCGAAGGCTTCGGCCAAGGCGGTCCATTTTGGGCGGCCAGACTTAGGAGCGGCTCCAATTTGGTCACCAACATCGTCAGGGATATTGTCCGTGACCTTGGTCAGGTGGGATAGCCCAGACGCGGACAGGCTGAGAACTTGGCGGATGGTTTTGGTATCGTGACCAGCCGCCCGTATGACGGCAGCAAACCGCGCCTTTTCGTAAAACGACAGGTTGCGACGTGCCGCATTCTCAAGGCCTTTAGCGAGAAGAGCTGTGGCGTCATCGAGGTCCTGAACATTGGCGCGGACTTTCAGGTCGAGTTCTCGGCAGGCGCGCAATCTTCGGCGGCCATAGATGATCTCAAACCGGCCCTCGGTCCCTGCCCTGCGAACCAAAATGGGAACCTGTTGGCCGCCGTCTTTGATGCTGGATTTGAGGGTTTCAAAGCCGTCGCCATCATCTTCAGAGTTTACAGCTGTAAACCCATCAAGGCGATCTTTGGGTCCCCAGTCATCAATGAGCGATGGGTCAAGCTCGCGAATGGCTGACAGCGACCCCTGCAGGGCACCCAAGGCGGGTGCTGCGGGTTTGGCGGTTCGATCTTTGGGTTGCGGGCTGGAATTGGCAATCGTCTTGGCAATGCCGCTTAGATCCTGAAGTGATTTACGTGCCATCAGCTACGCCCCCATGCTTGGTGAATCATTGCTTCAACCTCGCTGCCAATAGCATCCATTGATTGCTTGGCGCGGTCATAGGTCGCCCGTGTCATCTCGGAGCGTACGACCTCGTAGATTGATTGTTTGAGCATCGTGGCATCGCTGATTGCGGTGCTTTTGAGCGCAGTGGCTGTCATGACGCGGTCCAAAAAGAGCGCGCGCATGAACGAGGTTAACTGTTGCGACGGCACATCTGTTGGCTCGTCGCGGGTAATCAGAAACTTGAAGTGATCATACTGAAGCTCGGCACCCGCATCCTCGATGACACCCATGTAGGCACCGGCAAGCTCAAGAAACTGGGCCGTGGATGACACGTCGAGCATTGAGGGTGTGAGAGGGACGATAAGGGACGTCGCGGCGGCCATGCCGGAGATCGTCAGGAAGCCCAGCTGTGGAGGGCTGTCCATCAAGACGATGTCGTACTGATCCTCAACCTGGGCCAATGCATTGCGAATGCGCAAGAAGAAGGGCTGGTCAGGATTTGAGTTTACCGCTGATTCAGTCTCGAATTCGGACAGGAGGAGGCGTGCCGGAGCAAGCGACAGTCCCGGAAAGTATGTGGGCATGACGACGTCAGAAAACGGCACCGGATCATCATAGCGGATCGCGTCAAAAACAGTGAGGCCGTCAAACTCGATTTCTGGGTTGATGCCGCACATTGAGGTCAGTGACCCTTGCGGGTCCAAATCGACTGCAAGCACTCGGTAGCCATTAAGTGCGAGATAGTGGGCCAGGTGAATTGTGG
>NZ_JBAUHO010000343.1:0-17253 GCF_049680325.1 Planktotalea sp. | reverse complement strand
GCAACATGCAGGGCAACATCATTGATCTGTGCCCTGTCGGTGCGCTGGTGTCCAAGCCCTATGCCTTTACGGCCCGTCCTTGGGAATTGACCAAGACGGAAACGATTGATGTGATGGATGCGCTTGGCTCGTCTATCCGCGTGGATACGAAGGGTCGCGAAGTGATGCGCATTCTTCCGCGCAACCATGACGGTGTGAACGAGGAATGGATTTCTGACAAAACCCGTTTCGTCTGGGATGGTTTGCGCCGCCAGCGTTTGGACACACCCTATATTCGTGAGAACGGCAAGCTGCGCAAAGCAGGCTGGGGCGAAGCGCTTGGCGCGGCGGCGGCGGCGATGAAGGGCAAGAAAGTTGCCGGTTTGATCGGTGATCTGGTGCCTGTGGAAGCGGCCTTTGCGTTGAAGCAATTGGTTGAAGGGCAGGGCGGCAACGTCGAATGTCGCACGGACAAAGCGCGCCTACCTGCGGGCAACCGTTCGGCCTATGTCGGCAACGCGCGCATTGAAGACATCGACGCGGCGCAGACGATTTTCATCATCGGATCTAACCCGCGCATTGAAGCGCCTGTTTTGAACGCGCGCATTCGCAAGGCCTGGACAAAAGGTGCAACCGTTGCACTGATCGGAGAGCCTGTTGATCTGAGCTATGACTATATTCACCTTGGAACAGATCGTGCGGCTTTGCAGAAAATCGCGGACATGGACCATTCAGACAAGCACGGCAAAGCTGGCGTGATGATTATCGGCCAAGGTGCATTGCAAGAAGCAGATGGCGAAGCGGTGCTTGGCACGGCGATGACGACAGCTGCTGCCGGTCAATCCAAGTTCATGGTACTTCACACAGCAGCGGGCCGCGTTGGCGCGATGGATGCGGGCTGTACCACTGAAGGCGGCGTAGAAGCGGCAACGAGCGGTGCAGAGGTTATCTATAACCTTGGCTCTGACGAGGTGGACATCGACGCAGGGGCCTTCGTGATTTACCAAGGCAGCCACGGCGATCGCGGTGCACATCGCGCGGACATCATTCTTCCGGGCGCAGCATACACGGAAGAGCATGGGCTGTTTGTGAACACCGAAGGGCGTCCACAACTGGCAATGCGTGCGGGATTTGCACCGGGCGAGGCCAAGGAAAACTGGGCGATCCTGCGGGCGCTTTCGGCAGAATTGGGCGCAACGCTGCCCTATGACAGCCTTGCGGCGCTGCGCACTGCGCTTGTCGCTGAAGTGCCGCATCTGGCGCAGATCGACGAGGTCCCAGAAAACGACTGGCAGCCGCTTAAGGCAAAGAAAATGGGCAAAGCGGATTTCCGCGGCGCGGTTTCCGATTTCTACCTGAGCAACCCGATTGCACGTTCCAGCGAACTAATGGCCGAACTCTCTGCGGGCGCGAAGGCGCGCGCGGCGGGCGGAAAGCTGGCTGCCGAGTGAGACAGGCGGTTCTCATATCCCCTCTGGCGCTTGCGCTGGCTGGTGCGGTTTCTGGTTGCGAGCAATCAGACGCCCCCAAGCAGGCTGCGTTCAAGCCGGAGTATCAGGGCGTGAATACGCGCCTGCTCGATGGGGATCTGGTGAATTTCCAAGTTAAAATGACAGGTGCGCGCGATAGCGCGGACGTGGATGCCTACGCACAATGTGCTGCTGCGCAATATGCGTTAATCCGGGGTTATGGTTTTGCGCGTCATTTGCGCACTTCTGTGCTCGAAGAGGGTGGCCTCTGGCTGGCAGATGCTGTTTACACCATCTCGCCAGCACTACCGCGCGGATCAAAGACGATTGACGCTGAAGTCACCGTTTCTGCCTGCGCTGAAAACAAGATACCGACGGTGTGAGGACCTAATGTACGACTTTTTCACCACCACCACACTGGGCATGGGCCTGACGATCGTTGGACAGATTTTCCTTCTGGTCATTCCTTTGCTCCTCGCGCTGGCCTTTTTGATGTATGCGGATCGCAAGATCTGGGCAGCCGTCATGATGCGCCGAGGCCCGAACGTCGTTGGCGTCTTTGGCTTGCTGCAAAGTTTTGCGGACTTTTTGAAATACATCGTTAAGGAAGTCGTCTTCCCTGCGGGCGCTGACAAGGTCGTCTTCCTGATGGCCCCGATGGTCACATTGGTGATGAGCTTGATCGCCTGGGCGGTTATCCCGTTCAATGATGGTTGGGTGATTTCGGAAATCAACGTCGCGATCCTATATGTGATGGCGGTCTCCTCGCTTGAAGTTTACGGCGTTATCATGGGGGGCTGGGCGTCCAACTCGAAGTATCCATTCCTTGGCTCGCTTCGCTCGGCTGCGCAGATGATCTCCTACGAAGTCTCTATCGGCTTGATTATTATCGGTATTATCATTTCGTCCGGCTCGATGAATTTTGGCGGTATCGTTGCCTCTCAAGATGGTGGCTACGGCATGTTCAGCTGGTACTGGTTGCCGCATTTCCCGATGTTGATCTTGTTCTTCATCTCGGCGCTTGCAGAAACCAACCGCCCACCGTTCGACCTTCCCGAAGCGGAATCAGAACTGGTGGCGGGCTATCAGGTTGAATATTCATCTACGCCATTCCTGTTGTTCATGATCGGCGAGCTGGTCGCAGTTGTTCTGATGTGCGCGCTGATTTCGCTGATGTTCTTCGGCGGGTGGTTGTCACCCATTCCGGGTCTGCCAGATGGTATCTTCTGGATGGTCAGCAAAATGCTTGTCGTGTTCTTCTTCTTCTCGATGGTGAAGGCGATCACACCGCGTTACCGCTATGACCAGCTTATGCGCATTGGTTGGAAAATCTTCCTGCCCTTCAGCCTGTTCTGGGTTGTCTTCGTCGCGTTCGCAGCAAAATTTGACTGGTTCTGGGGTGCCTATGCACGCTGGACAGTAGGGGGCTAAAGCAATGGCAACTTTCGATTATGGCCGTGCGGTCAAATACTTCCTCCTTGCGGACTTTGTAAAAGGCTTCGGCCTTGGCCTGCGCTATATGTTTTCGCCCAAAGTCACGCTGAACTACCCGCACGAGAAGGGGCCTTTGTCCCCGCGTTTTCGCGGCGAACACGCGCTGCGCCGTTATCCCAATGGCGAAGAGCGTTGCATCGCGTGTAAACTGTGTGAAGCGGTTTGCCCTGCGCAGGCCATCACCATTGATGCAGAGCCGCGCGATGACGGATCACGCCGCACAACGCGTTATGATATCGACATGACCAAGTGCATCTATTGCGGCTTCTGTCAGGAAGACTGCCCGGTGGATGCAATCGTTGAAGGCCCGAATTTCGAATTCTCGACGGAAACCCGCGAAGAGCTTTTCTATGATAAAGAGAAACTGCTCGACAACGGCGATCGTTGGGAAGCGCAGATTGCGAGGAACCTTGAATTGGATGCGCCCTACCGATGAGCGATGCAAACAACCCCTTTGCCATGATGATGGCCCAAGCGCAGGAGATGGCGAAAGCCTTCAACCCTGCGATGGGCGGTTTTTCTACGCAAGCCATGGAAAAGCTATGGCCGACCATGACCAAGGACATGATGGAAATGTCCTTTGGAAAAGGTGCGAGCAAAGAGGGCCTGGACGCGAAAACGCGGCTTTTGCTGACGCTGGCGGGTTTGACCATGCAGGGCGCGCAGAACGAAACGCAGCTGCGAATGACTGTGCGCCACGCACTTGTTGCAGGCGCTACGAAAGAAGAAGTGACCGAGGCCATCGCCCAGATGTCGATGTTCGCAGGGCTACCCGCCATGACCCGCGCGATGGAATTCGCGAACGAGGTTCTGACAGAAAGTAAGGAAGACGAGACATGACCGTCGCTGTTTTTACATTTTACCTCTTTGCGATCTGCACGATCGCAGGCGGTCTTTTCACCGTTATCAGCCGTAACCCGGTTCATTCGGTGCTTTGGCTGATCCTTGCGTTCCTGTCTTCTGCAGGTTTGTTCGTGCTGCTTGGCGCTGAATTTGTCGCGATGCTGTTGATTATCGTCTATGTCGGGGCGGTCGCGGTTCTATTCCTCTTTGTGGTCATGATGCTTGACATCGACTTTGCGGAACTCAAGGCCGAGATGGCAAAATACATGCCACTGGCGCTTTTGATTGGCCTTGTTTTGCTGATGCAATTCACCATGGCCTTCGGTGTCTGGGAAGCTTCCGAACAAGCCGAAGCGCTGCGCGGTGCGGTCACGCCAGGCGATACGCATAACACTGCCGCGCTCGGCTTGCTGCTTTATGACAAATACTTCCTGATCTTCCAGCTTGCAGGGCTGATCCTGCTTGTCGCAATGATCGGCGCTATTGTTCTAACACTGCGGCACCGCACGGATGTGAAGCGTCAGAACGTGGTTGCGCAGATGCACCGCGATCCAGCGACTGCGATGGAATTGAAAGACGTGAAACCGGGCCAGGGTCTGTAGCCCGGAATTATCAAATAATTCCGGCTCGATTTCATTTGATGAAATCGCGGTCGGGAAAAAGGAAAGAGACTACGCGATGATCGGACTAGAACATTACCTGACAGTGGCAGCGACGCTGTTTGTCATTGGTATCTTTGGCCTTTTTGTGAACCGCAAGAACGTCATCATCTTGCTCATGTCGATTGAGCTGATGCTGCTCGCGGTGAATATCAACATGGTCGCCTTTTCCAGTTTCCTCGGGGATCTGGTCGGGCAGGTGTTTACGCTGTTCGTTCTAACCGTCGCCGCCGCTGAGGCCGCGATTGGCCTTGCGATCCTTGTCTGCTTCTTCCGTACTCGCGGCACCATTGCCGTCGAAGACGTCAACGTGATGAAAGGCTAACCAGATGGAAACGCTAATACTTTTTGCGCCTCTGGTCGGGGCCATCATCGGCGGCTTCGGCTGGCGTCTGATCGGTGAAAAAGGCGCGATGTGGGTGACCACGGGTCTGCTTTTTGTTGCCTGTTTCTTCTCTTGGGTTGTTTTCCTCACGCATGACGGTGTGATGGAGAAGATCCAGATCATGCGCTGGATCGAAAGCGGGAGCCTGTCCACTGACTGGGGCATCCGCATGGATCGTCTGACGGCGATCATGCTGATCGTTATTACAACAGTTTCCGCGCTGGTTCACCTGTATTCCTTTGGCTACATGGACAAAGATCCACAGTGGAAAGAGGGCGAAAGCTATAAGCCGCGCTTCTTTGCGTATCTGTCGTTCTTTACCTTCGCCATGCTTATGCTGGTGACATCGGACAACCTGGTTCAGATGTTCTTTGGGTGGGAAGGGGTTGGCGTTGCCTCCTACCTTCTGATCGGATTCTACTATCGCAAGCCTTCAGCCAATGCCGCCGCGATCAAAGCCTTCGTGGTGAACCGCGTTGGTGATTTCGGTTTCGCGCTGGGTATCTTTGGCTTGTTCTATCTGACGGATAGCATCAACTTTGACGATGTGTTCGCGGCCGCGCCTGCGCTGGCGGACAAGCAGATCCATTTCCTTTGGGCCGAGTGGAATGCAGCCAATCTGATCGCCTTCTTGCTGTTTGTCGGTGCGATGGGGAAATCGGCGCAGCTGTTCCTGCACACATGGCTTCCGGATGCGATGGAAGGCCCGACACCTGTTTCGGCGCTGATCCACGCGGCGACCATGGTCACGGCGGGTGTCTTCCTTGTTTGCCGCATGTCGCCCTTGATGGAATACGCGCCAGAGGCGACGGCGTTCATCACGTTCCTTGGTGCGACGACTGCTTTTGTGGCAGCAACAATCGGACTGGTGCAGAACGACATCAAACGCGTTATCGCGTATTCGACCATGTCCCAGCTGGGTTACATGTTCGTTGCGGCTGGCGTTGGCGTCTATTCGGTTGCGATGTTCCACCTGTTCACGCATGCCTTTTTCAAAGCGATGCTCTTCCTTGGGGCTGGTTCTGTCATTCACGCGATGCATCACGAGCAGGACATGCGTAACTACGGTGGCCTGCGCAAGAAAATTCCCTACACCTTTATGGCGATGATGGTCGGCACGCTGGCAATCACCGGTGTCGGTATTCCGTTGACCACGATCGGTTTCGCGGGCTTCTTGTCGAAGGACGCCGTGATTGAAAGCGCATGGGCTGGCACGGCAGGGGGCTATGCTTTCTGGATGCTGGTTATTGCGGCGATGCTGACGTCTTTCTATAGCTGGCGCCTGATGTTCCTGACCTTCTATGGCAAGCCACGCGGCGACAAGCATACGCATGAACACGCGCATGAAAGCCCGATGGTTATGCTGGTGCCGCTTGGTGTTCTCAGCCTCGGTTCGATTTTTGCGGGCATGCTCTGGTATGGCAGCTTCTTTGGCGATCATGCTCAGGTGAACAAATTCTTCGGTATTCCTGCGCATCACGCTGAAGCCTCTGAGGGCCACGGCGAGACTGCTAAAGCCGACGACGGGCATGGCGCAGCCAAGACTGAGGACGCGCATGGCGACGATCACGCAAAAGCAGACGATCACGCGGCCAAGCCTGCGATGGCGCACCACGGTGAAGCCCCTGTTGGCGCGATCTACATGGCCGGCGACAACCACGTGATGGACGAAGCACACCACGCGCCGAAATGGGTCAAGATCAGCCCGTTCATTGCAATGGTCATCGGCTTCTTGATGGCTATGTGGTTCTACATCTGGAACCCGGCTATGCCGAAACGCGTTATGGAAACCAACCGTCCGCTTTACAATTTCCTGCTGAACAAGTGGTACTTTGACGAAATCTACGATTTCATCTTTGTGCAGCCTGCCAGCGCAATTGGCCGCTTCTTCTGGAAGCGCGGCGATGGAAATGTGATTGACGGAACCCTAAACGGGATTGCAATGGGCATTGTGCCCTTCTTCACCCGCCTCGCAGGTCGCGCGCAGTCCGGCTATATCTTTACCTATGCCTTCGCCATGGTGATCGGAATTCTGGTTCTGGTCACATGGATGACGTTCTCCGGAGGAGCGCACTAATGGATAACCTTCTTTCCATTGTCACTTTCATTCCTGCGCTTGCAGCTTTGATTCTGGCGCTGTTCCTGCGCGGAAGCGATGAGGCAGCAGCGCGCAATGCCAAGTGGCTTGCAATGATCGCAACCTCTGCGACGTTCCTTGTGTCGCTCTTTATCCTCGCGCAGTTTGACAGTGCGGATACGGGTTTCCAGATGGTGGAAACGGGCACATGGGTCATGGGCATGCAATACAAGATGGGTGTGGATGGTATTTCCGTGCTCTTCGTCATGCTGACCACCTTCATGATGCCACTGGTGATTGCTGCCAGCTGGGACGTGAAGACGCGCGTGAAGGAATATATGATTGCCTTCCTGCTTCTTGAAACGTTGATGCTTGGCGTGTTCATGGCGCTGGATCTTGTCCTGTTCTACGTCTTCTTTGAAGCCGGTCTGATCCCGATGTTCCTTATCATCGGTATTTGGGGCGGCGCGAACCGCATTTATGCGAGCTTCAAGTTCTTCCTTTATACCTTCCTTGGTTCGGTTTTGATGCTGGTTGCCATGGTTGCAATGTTTGCGGATGCGGGCACAACGGATATCCCGACACTGATGAACCACTCTTTCGGTTCCGAGAGTTTCTCGTTGCTGGGTATCCAGGTTGTCGGCGGGATGCAGACATTGATGTTCCTTGCGTTCTTTGCGTCTTTCGCCGTGAAAATGCCGATGTGGCCTGTCCACACATGGCTGCCTGACGCGCACGTTCAGGCGCCGACCGCCGGCTCTGTTGTTCTTGCGGCAATCCTGCTCAAAATGGGTGGCTACGGTTTCTTGCGTTTCTCTTTGCCGATGTTCCCGGTGGGCGCGGATGTCATGACACCGCTGATCCTGTGGATGTCTGCGATTGCGATTGTCTACACATCGCTTGTAGCGCTGGTTCAGGAAGACATGAAAAAGCTGATCGCTTATTCCTCGGTCGCGCACATGGGCTATGTCACGATGGGTATCTTCGCCGCGAACCAGCAAGGTGTTGATGGTGCGATTTTCCAGATGATCTCTCACGGCTTTATCTCTGGCGCGCTCTTCCTTTGCGTTGGTGTGATCTATGACCGTATGCACACACGCGAGATTGACGCCTATGGCGGCCTTGTAACGCGTATGCCGGCCTACGCGCTGATCTTTATGTTCTTCACGATGGCGAACGTCGGTCTGCCCGGTACATCCGGCTTTATCGGTGAATTTCTGACGCTGATGGGTGTGTTCCAGGTGAACACATGGGTGGCTGCGGTTGCGACGGCGGGTGTTATCCTGTCCGCGGCCTATGCGCTTTGGCTCTATCGCCGTGTCGTGATGGGTGATCTGATAAAGGAAAGCCTGCGCACGATCACGGATATGACCCAGCGCGAGCGCGCGATCTTTGCGCCGCTGGTGGTGATGACGCTGCTTCTCGGTGTTTATCCTGCACTGGTTCTCGACATTATTGGCCCCTCGGTTGAGGCGCTGGTTTCCAACTATGACACCGCACTGGCGAGCGCACCAAGCGCGGCCGCTGCTGTCGCATCGCACTAAGAAGGGCGCTGAATATGATACAGGCTGACCTGACAATCATTCTGCCAGAAATCCTGCTGGCGCTCTTTGCAATGATCGCGCTTGTGGGCGCGGTCTATACGGGTAAGGACAAGATCGCCTCGATGCTGGTCTGGATCACCTCTGCTGTGTTCCTCGGACTTGCTGCATGGATCGGTTTCAGCGGCGAGGGTACGAATGTCGCCTTTGGCGGTATGTTCCATGACGATGCGTTCTCGCGCTTTGCCAAGGTTGCGATCTTGCTTGCGTCTGCTGCGGTTCTCATCATGAGCCAAGAGTATATGCAGCGCAAAGGTCTGCTGCGCTTTGAATACCCTGTGCTGGTCGCGCTCAGCGTCGTTGGCATGATGGTGATGGTGTCTGCGGGCGATCTGATGACGCTTTACATGGGTCTTGAGCTGCAATCGCTTGCGCTTTATGTCGTCGCCTCCCTGCGCCGCGATAGTGCAAAATCGACCGAAGCGGGTCTGAAATACTTCGTGCTGGGCGCGCTCAGCTCTGGCTTGCTTCTTTATGGTGCGTCCTTGACGTATGGCTACGCAGGCACAACGCTTTTCTCAGGCATCATTCAGACGGCAACCGAAGGGCACATCTCTGTTGGACTGCTGTTTGGTCTGGTCTTCATCGTGTCGGGCCTTGCGTTCAAAGTGTCTGCGGTTCCGTTCCACATGTGGACACCAGACGTTTATGAAGGCTCGCCCACACCTGTGACAGCCTTCTTTGCAACAGCGCCGAAAATTGCGGCCATGGGCCTTTTCGCCCGTGTATTGCACGATGCCTTTGGCGGTGCGGTCAGTGATTGGAGCCAGGTCGTGGCGTTCCTGTCATTGCTGTCTATGTTCCTTGGCGCCTTTGCGGCGATCGGCCAAACCAACATCAAACGTCTGATGGCGTTCTCGTCCATTGCTCATATGGGCTATGCATTGATGGGCCTTGCGGCAGGGACGGCATTCGGGGTTCAGGCGATGCTGGTCTATATGGCGATCTATGTGACGATGAATGTCGGCACCTTTGCCTTTATCCTGTCGATGGAAAAAGACGGTCAAGCGGTGACAAACATCAGCGCGTTGAACCAATATGCCAAGCGCGAGCCGGGCAAGGCGCTGGCGATGCTGGTCTTGCTTTTCTCTATGGCGGGTGTGCCGCCAATGGTCGGCTTTTTCGGTAAGCTATATGTGCTGCGCGCCGCCTATGATGCGGGGCTTGCATGGCTTGCGATTGCTGGTGTGATCGCTTCTGTGATCGGTGCCTATTACTACCTGCGCATCGTTTACTACATGTACTTTGGCGACGAGCCTGACGAAGCATTGGACAAAAGCAAATCGCCTGTGCTTTGGGCCTTCCTTATGGGTTCGGCAGCGATCATGGTGCTTGGCCTAATCAACCTCTTCGGGGTTGAGGGCGCAGCGGCGGCGGCGGCAGCAACGCTTGTCAACTAAACCAGGTTTTCCAAATGGCTTCGGTCGGCGTGTGCTGACCGAAGTCGATAGCACCAATGCAGAAGCTGCACGTATTGCGAAAACGCTGTCAGGGCCAGAGTGGATATTGGCCCTGAACCAGACCGCCTCTCGCGGTAGGCGGGGCAGGCCTTGGCGCTTTCCCAAAGGCAACTTTGCTGCGACGCTGGTGCTGCATCCCAAAGAAACCCCTGACATCGTCGCTCTACGTTCTTTTGTAGCGTCCCTTGCACTGTTTGACGCTTTCGTAAGCGCGGGTGTTCAGCCTCAAGCGCTTGCTCTCAAGTGGCCCAACGATGTTCTGCTGAATGGTGGCAAGGTCGCGGGGATCTTGCTTGAAAGCATCGGCGCAGGGCAGGGCGTCAGCCATCTTGCGATTGGCATCGGCGTCAATCTTGCAGATGCACCCGCCCAAGCCGAGGTGGAGGCGGGCGCGGTGCGTCCTGTCGCGCTGCTTTCGGAGGCCGGCGTTTCAATCAGCCCTGAAGAGTTTCTTGATCTGCTGGCAAGCGCCTATGCGCGCCTTGAGGAGCAATTCACCACCTTCGGCTTCGCCCCCATTCGCGAGGGCTGGCTCGCCCGGGCTGCGCGTTTGGGCGAAGTCATCACAGCGCGCACCGCAACGTCAGAAACCTCTGGCACCTTCGAGACGGTGGACGAACACGGCAACCTTGTTCTAAAAACTCCCAAAACCCGTGTGGCGATCGCCGCTGCGGATGTATTCTTCTAACGCGGAGAGGCACCATGCTTCTAGCCATCGACACCGGCAACACAAACACGGTCTTTTCGATCTGGGATGGCACGAAATGGCTGTGCACCCTGCGCACATCAACCCATCATGGACGTACGGCGGACGCCTATTTCACATGGTTCTCGACGCTGGTGAAGCATTACGAGATCGAACTGAACATCACCGATGTGATTATCTCGTCAACCGTGCCGCGCGTTGTGTTCAATCTGCGGGTCTTTGCCGATCGTTTTTTTGGCTGCCGCCCGTTGGTTGTAGGCAAGCCTGAATGCAGTCTGCCGATCCCCCCGCGCGTTGATGGCGGCACACAGGTCGGACCTGACCGCCTTGCCAATGCGGCGGCAGCCTTTGATCGTCACGGCGGCAATGTTGTGGTCGTGGATTTCGGCACGGCGACCAATTTCGATGTGGTGGCAGAGGACGGTGCCTATGTCGGCGGTGTGATTGCACCCGGTGTGAATTTGTCGCTGGAAGCGCTGCACAACGGCGCTGCGGCGCTTCCGCATGTGGATATTTCCCAGCCCGGGCATGTTATCGGCACAAATACCGTCGAATGTATCCAATCGGGTGTCTTCTGGGGCTATACGGGCCTCATCGAAGGCATTACGACCCGTATCAAGAATGAATATGGCAAGCCGATGAAAGTGGTTGGCACAGGCGGTCTTGCCCCGCTGTTTGCAACCGCAGAAAACCTGTTTGACGTGATCGAGGACGACCTGACAATGCATGGTCTGATCGTGATCCACGAGCATAATAAAAAGAACGGATAAGACACAATGAGCGCAGAGCGTTTGATCTACCTTCCCCTTGGCGGGGCGGGCGAAATTGGCATGAATGCCTATGTTTATGGCTACGGGAAACCGGGCAAAGAGAAACTTATCCTTGTGGATATCGGCGTGACCTTTCCTGATATGGACGGCACCCCCGGTGTGGATCTGATCCTGCCGGATATCACATGGCTTAAAGAGCGCCGTAACGATCTGGAGGCGATCTTTATTACCCATGCGCATGAGGACCACGTCGGCGCGATCGGGCATTTCTATGAACACCTCAAGGTGCCGATTTACACCCGTGCCTTCACCGCGAATATCGCGCGACGTAAACTGGAAGAATATGGCGTTGAAGCCAAAGCCGTGACCACCGTGTCGCCCTGGCCTGAAACGATCAAGGCTGGACCGTTCAGTGTGGGTTTCCTGCCAATCTCGCACTCGATCCCCGAAAGCTCGGGCCTGGTTATCGACAGCCCGGACGGGCGTATTTTGCATACGGGCGATTTCAAGCTGGATGAAACCCCGCTTGTGGGTGAGCCTTTCAATGAACAGCTTTGGCGCGATGTGTCCAAGGATGGCGTGAAAGCCTTGGTTTGCGATTCAACCAACGTCTTTTCCATGCACGCGGGCCGCTCGGAAATCACCGTCGGTCCTGAGATTGAAAAGCTGATTTCCGATCAGCCCGGCATGGTTGTCGCGACGACCTTTGCCTCTAACGTGGCGCGCGTGAAAACGCTGGCAGAGGCGGGCGTTCGCGCCGGTCGTTCTGTGGTGCTATTGGGCCGCGCCATGCGCCGCATGGTTGAAGCGTCGATTGAAACGGGTGTTCTCAAGGACTTTCCGACCTGTATCAATCCAGAGGATGCTGCGAACCTGCCACGTGAGAACGTGATGCTGCTGGTGACTGGTTCGCAAGGCGAACGTCGCGCGGCCTCTGCGCAACTGGCGCGCGGCAAGTATCAGGGTTTGACGCTGAAAGAGGGTGACACGTTCCTCTTTTCATCCAAAACAAT
The DNA here is from genome assembly GCF_049680325.1 of Planktotalea sp. Lineage (GTDB taxonomy): Bacteria > Pseudomonadota > Alphaproteobacteria > Rhodobacterales > Rhodobacteraceae > Planktotalea. The sequence goes on along the minus strand of NZ_JBAUHO010000343.1, from coordinate 4,797 downwards.
CCCGGGCAACGAACGCGGCGTGATCTACATCATCAACCAGCTTTCCGAAAAAGGCGTTGATGTGATTGATGACAGCTCTGGCCTTTATCACGTTTCAGGCCACGCCAACCGCCCTGATCTGGAACGTATGCACGAGATCACAAAGCCACAGATGTTGATCCCGATGCATGGCGAGCACCGTCATTTGCGCACGCATGTGAAGATTGCTGAAGAAAAAGGGCTGGCAGGCATTGTCGCCGTGAACGGCATGATGATTGATCTGTCTGGCAACAAGCCCAAGGTTGCGGATTACATCGAAACAGGACGCACCTATCTGGACGGTTCTGTTCAAGTCGGGGCGCTTGATGGCGTTGTGCGTGATCGTATGCGTATGGCTTTGAACGGTCACATCACTGTGACGCTTATTCTGGACGAAAATGATGACATGCTGGGCGATCCATGGTGCGAAATCATGGGGCTTGCCGATCAGGGACGATCACGCGCGCCGTTGGTCGATGTGCTTGAAGAAGATCTGAGCCAGCTTATTGGACGTTCCAACGCCAAGACGATCAAGGATGACGCCAAGCTGGAAGAGGCGATCAAACGCCAGGTCCGTCAAAGCTGCAACGCCGAGATTGGCAAAAAGCCGGAAGTGACGATCGTGATAAGCCGCCTGTCCTAAAGGCGGTTCTGGTCCAACCAGCCGAGCAGACGAAAAAGCTGAGAGGTGAGGGCAGCGATGTCCTCATCGCTCCACCCATCCAGCATGGCGACGTAATCGGGCAGGAGCGCACGCTGGATGGTGCGCAGATGCTCTTGCCCTGCCTTTGTCAGAAAGACCTGCTTGGAGCGTGCATCGCCCTGCGTTCCCTCAAGGCGCGCCCAGCCGTGGGTTTCGAATTTGTTCACCATCTTTGAGACAGCGGGTTGCTTAACTTCTACCGCGGCGGCAATGCCTGTGATGCTTTGCCCATCAGGTGCGCGGCGCGCGAGGTGGTTCATCACCGAGAACTGCGCCTCTGTCAGATCGAATCGATCCAGAAAAACACCCATCCTCGTACTGAAAAGCTGCGTCGCAATCGTGAGCGCGGTACCAAGATTTGCATATTTTTCAATACCATGAGGGGGATTTTCCATTCGGCTTCACTTTTCACCTTGCGACTAATTCCACGGAATGTAATAAACATTCCAAGGAATGCAAATTAGGAAAGGAAACACCTTATGTTCTGCTTGTTGAAAAACAGGGTCCAGTCTCTGTCACTGCGAACCCACATCCTCGCCACGCTCGCCAGCTTTGCCGCGTTTCAGGGTACGCGGATCACGCTGGACGCGTTTTATGCGGCCTCGGGCCATCCCGTGGATTATGCGACGGGACAACTGGCCTTCTCTGGCGAAAAGATATTCGGCTATTACGAAAGCATGCGGGCAGGGGGCACTTTTGGCACCTATATCCAGACCCAGATGTTCGACTTTCTGTTCATCGCTTCGGTTATTGCGTTCGGCATTTGCCTTGGCACGTTGATTGGCCGTCTTGGCGCTGAGCGGAGTGCGACCAGGATCATGGCGACGGGCGCGGCTTTCTTTGCCTTTGTCGGGGGCACGTTGGACGCGCTTGAAAACGCGATGTCGTTCGTTCTGATGCAGTTTCAGACAACAATCCCGCAAGTGCTGGCGCTGATCTACTCCAGTTTTGCCGCGCTGAAATTTGTCTCGCTTACCTTTGCAATGGCGCTGGCAATCGCGGCGTTGATCGCGGCTGCGATTGCAGGCGGTATGCATATGTTCCGCGCGTCTCAAAGCGCCTGAGACAAAGAAAAAGCCCCGCGTTGCGATGTGCAAGCGGAGCTTTTTTTGATGAATAACCGGAGCTTAGTTTGTGCGGCGCTCGTCAAAGCTCATTGCGATAAAGCCGGGCATATGATCGCCCATTCCAACAACTTTGTTGGTGTCACCGCTGCGCGAGCGATTTGAGCGGGAACGATTGTTGTTGTTGGAGCTGTTATTGCTGGAGCTCTCTTTCGGCGCAGGCTTTGCAGGCTCATTGCGCGGCTCGGATTTAGCAGGCTCGGTGTGCGCTTCAACCTTGGCCGTCTCAACCTTTGGCGTCTCAACCTTTGATGCTTCTGACTTTGCAGCGGAAGGTTTGCGGGTGCGCGAACGCGAGCGTTTTGGCTTGTCGTCGGCCTCTGACTTGGGCGTTTCGCTGGTGTTTTCAGAAGCTGTTTGCAGCGGATTATCAATGCGGGTGATCGTTTTCTGGATCAGCTTTTCGATCGCATCGAAGTTCTTTTCATCGCGCGGCACGCAGATCATCATCGCCTTGCCATCACGTCCAGCGCGTCCCGTGCGGCCAATGCGGTGAACATAATCCTCTGCGTGGCTTGGAACGTCGTAGTTGAACACGTGGCTAACCGATGGAACATCCAGCCCACGCGCAGCGACGTCAGAGGCGATAAGGAACTTGAGCGATCCATTGCGAAAGGCATCCAAGGTCTTTGTGCGTTGGCTTTGATCCAGATCACCGTGGATTGGCGCAGCGTCATAGCCGTATTTTTTCAAGGACTTGGCTACGGTGTCCACATCCATCTTGCGATTACAGAAGATGATTGCGTTGGTGCATTTATCACCCTCGCCGTCGATCAGCATGCGCAGCGCTTTGCGCTTTTCAGTGGCTTCACGATCCTTGCGCGAGCCTTTGAACATCATCACGACCTGTTCGATATTTTCGGAAGAGGTCGCCTGACGCGCAACTTCAACGCGGGCAGGATTAGATAGGAACGTATTGGTGATGCGCTCGATCTCTGGGGCCATTGTGGCCGAGAAAAACAGCGTCTGACGGGTGAAGGGCGTCAGGTTAAAGATGCGTTCGATATCAGGGATGAAACCCATATCAAGCATGCGGTCCGCTTCATCGACAACCATGACCTGAACGCCTGTGAGCAGCAGCTTGCCGCGCTCGACGTGATCGAGCAAACGACCGGGCGTTGCGATCAGAACGTCAACGCCTTTGTCGATCAGCTTGTCCTGTTCCTTGAACGAGACGCCGCCGATCAAGAGGGCTTTGGTCAGTTTCGGATGATATTTGGTGTAGGTGTCGAAGTTTTCCGCCACCTGCGCCGCCAGTTCCCGCGTCGGGCACAATACCAGCGAGCGCGGCATGCGTGCGCGTGCGCGCCCTTTGGCAAGCAAGGTAATCATCGGCAGCGTAAAGCTGGCGGTCTTGCCTGTACCGGTTTGCGCAATGCCCAGAACGTCGCGCCCTTCCAGGGCGGGGGGAATCGCACCAGCTTGAATTGGAGTAGGAGATTCGTAGCCAGCGTCGTCGATGGCTTTCAGGACCTTTGGGTCCAGTTTCAGATCAGAGAACTTTGTCATTTGTATCCGTGGCTTACGGACACAATTCGGCCCGTACATCTGCATCAGGCCAAATCCGATTGATTGAGTGTCTTTGCACCCCGTGGGCCTTGGCGCAGGAGATAGCGAAAAAGGGCGCTGTGGTCAAATCACCAAGTAGTTTCAGCACGTTCTCGGCAAAAACCTGATGAATCTGTCACAGATTGTTCGCACTGGGGAAACAATCACGCGAAATCGGGGAATTGTTCCGCGATTGCATTGTCCAGGTCGAGCATATGCCAATGCAGCAATCCATATTGCCCCAAGCCTTCAAGCAATTTCGGGCGTGGCGTGCAAAGCTCATCGTAGAAGGCTTGCAGGCCACCGATGGGGTCCGCGGCCTCGATCTGCGTGAGCAAGTCGTGCATGTTTAGCCCGCCTTTGCCCTGATCGAAGGGCGCGTTAAGCTCTGCGCGGTAAGCACCGCGATCCTTGCGATAGGCATATTGCGCCTGCCATTTGGCCCAGTCTGCACCATGCAAATGACACAGCCGCGCGGCGCTTAGCTCCACTTGCCCCGGGTTTTGATCCTCGCCAAGAAATGCGTTGTGGATTTTGACGGAAAACCCTTCAATTCCCGTGCGATAGATCATTTTTCCTGCCACATGGCTCAGAAAGCCACCGTTCACATGCGCGCCGAACTTCGGATAAAGCGCTTCGGTAATTTTGCGGCGTTCCGGCATCGGCAGGGCAAAGCCTTTGAACGGGCGCGGCTCGGTCATAGGACCATCCCAGGCCAAAGCCTCAACAGGGCGGATGCGGGCGCAAAAACAGGCGTCCGGCAATACCGCGAGCTGCTCGGGCAAAGGGGTATCGCAGGCCAGAAACTCGTCGTGATCGATATGGGCGAGCCAATCAACTTCAACCCGTTTGGCGTAGGCATCTGCCGCATTAATCGTTTGGCGCGGTTGATGTTTGTCAGGGCGCGCGCCTTTTTTTGCCCAATAGCCGGCATTTGTTTGGGTCACGCGCACCTTGGGATGGGCTTTGAGCGCGGTAAATGTCGCGACATCAGGGGTATCAAGGTAAATATACAGCCGGTGCGCGCCGCGTTGCAGATGGTATGCGGCAAAGCCCAATACGTCGCGCATCGGTGCCTTGATTGTGCTGACGATGCCCCATTTCGGCTCACTCATCTGCATGCGCTTTCAATGAGGTGCGTATCAACATGCCGTTCGCCTCCAGCGTTTTGATCATGTCGGGGCGGGCGAGGCATACCTCGTCAAACAGCTTTTTGGCACCGTTCTCACCATGCTCTTCGCGTAGAATGTCGATGATATCGCCAAGGCCTAGCCGCGCTTGGCCGCGATCACGATAAGAGCCATTGTTCAGGCGAAATTCGAGGTGCCGAGCAAAGCTGTCCCAATCGGGTGCATGTCGGTGCAATACGTTAAGGGATTGAACACGTTCGGTATTTTTGATCTC
>NZ_JBAUHO010000342.1:0-2874 GCF_049680325.1 Planktotalea sp. | reverse complement strand
CAAAATCGGTTCATAAGGGGTACGCGCGTGCCAAATCATTCCCGCATCCGCATCACCGCACTCGCGCTTGGCGCCCTTCTTGTATTGACGAACTGCGCAAAGCGAGCCCCCGAACCAACAGCGGCCTCTGTACCTGCAAGCGAGCTGGAATGCATGCAGCGCGCAATGTATTTTGAATCCAACCGCTCCAGCCGCGACGGGATGATTGCCGTGGGTAGCGTGGTGATGAACCGCGTAGAATCAAGCGCCTACCCCAACACCATTTGCGGCGTGGTCGGTCAAAAGAACCAGTTTGCACCCGGCGTGATGACCAAAGCGATGCAGCTCAACACCGCCCCGCTTATCCCGGGCGCTGCAAAAGCCGTCGCCCAAGGCGAACGCCATCCCCGCATTGGCGCAGCCAAGTTCTTTCACGCCGCATGGTACAAGGCGGATTTCAACAATATGCACTACGTTGTGACGACTGGTGGCAATGCGTTTTATGAAAAGCGAAAGCCGAACAGAGTGACCAATCCCAGACCTGTAAAAGCCACTGAAGGGCTTACAGGCGGGTAAAGTCGCGCGCAAAACAGGTTTAGGACCACTTCAGGAGCAGTTATTCCCCCCGCTCCCAAACACAAAAAACCGCCCCGGAAGGAGCGGCTTTTTTAATACGTCAAAAACGAAATCAAGCTTACTTGATTTTGCCTTCTTTGTACTCGACGTGCTTGCGCACAACTGGGTCGTACTTACGAACAACCATTTTTTCGGTCATTGTACGTGCGTTTTTCTTTGTGACATAGAAGTGGCCTGTACCCGCGGTCGAGTTCAGGCGGATCTTGATCGTGGTTGGCTTCGCCATGGGTCATCTCCTGCTTCGAATAGCATATGCCATTCGGGAATTCTCTAATCAGTGCCTTCTATCGCTCAGCGCGCCCGAGTCAACAGGCATTTGGGTGCGGCATAGATGAATCCGACCTGTTCTGCGCCTAATTGCTTCAATCGCCATTTCCATGCGCGTTTCGCGTGACGGCTGGGAACAAGATTGTCGTGCGACATTTCAATATTGTATGGAGCATCAATGTCCGCTCCGAGCCCATTCCGTGAGTTCAGATTTCTTGCTGCGTGCGCTCGCAGCGTGGAAAATGCTGCGTCAGCGTAAAATTCGATGCTGCCGCGCAGAGGGGAAACCAGCCATTCGTGCAAAGTGCAGCAAAGATTAGAGGTCGAACTTACACAGTGCGGACTTTGCTGCCGTGCGTGGATTTGATATAAATGTCTGCTTTCGTTTTATGAGACGTTAACTGCCGCCTTTGACGCCCGTCGCTCCCAGACCCAAGTGGCGAGGCTCTTTAGCCCGATGCCCGTCCGAAACTCGAACTCCTCGAAATTAAAACGGCGGCTTGAGACGCCAAAGCGTCGTAGTCCAGTTTGCAATGCGCTCCTCAGTGACACTGGCCCGCAAAAGGAGACTTTCGATTGCGCTAAATCTCCCTTGACAGTTTCAGCAATGATGTCCGCTGAAAGACGTTCCCCTTCGGCTGATGCGATAAGGTGAAGCTGCAGGTTTGGTTTGGCCTGTGCCAAGACTTCCAGTTCAGATAGATGCGGCGCGCCTGCTTTCGATTTGACGCAATAAAACAGATCAACCGCCCCACCATTAGGATCAAGGGCTTCCGCCCATGCCAGAAACGGTGTGATCCCGATCCCGCCTGCGATCCACACCTCGGAGCCTTTTCCGGACAGACGGAACCTGCCAAAGGGGCCTTGGATGGAAACCGGCTGTCCGACCTTTACGAGGCCTTCAAGACGGGTCGTGAAGTCACCCAGAGCTTTTATGGTCACGCGCAGTGATCCATCGTCGTTGATTTTGGAAAAGCTGAATGGGTGTTTCTCGTCACTGCCAAGGCCTTTGAAACGCAACACGCCGAACTGACCAGGGGCTGCTTTCAGTCCTTTCTTGGTCGGCTCCATAGTGATCGCCAGTGCGCCGCCCGTTTTCTCAAGGTTGGCGACCGTGTAGCCATGGGACGGCCGGATGCGGTCGGGCAGCAACGTCCAAATATATGCGGCAAGGCCTGCAAGGCAAAATAGGCCGGTATAGAGGCCAGCAGGGTCGGTCATCGCAAAGGGTTTCATAATGAAAAAGAAATGAAACGTTGCGGCGGCAAACAAGGCTCCCATCCCTTTATGTGTCCACTTCCAAAGATGGTAGGGGATAAAGGTCGCCACTGAGATCACCACAAGGATCAAAAGGCCATAAAGGCTGAGTTCGCCCAATGTCTCGGCAAGCTCATTGAGCGCAGTTTCTCGCCCCAACCCGTCCATCTCGGCATCAATCGTGTCATGCAGAAGAACAGCGACCATCGCCACGATACCTGCCCATTTGTGCAGAACGTAAATGCGGTCCAGCCCGCCAAAAACAGCCTCTGCGCCGGGAAGTCGTGTCGCTAGGACTTGTCCCCAAGCCATTAAGATCAACGCCGCCAATCCCAAATACTGTGAAAACAGAGCAATCTGATCAGCGACATTCGGAAGAGAGAACAGTTGATATGCGGGAAAGAGAGTCGTTGCGACAATCAATAATAGTCCGACAGGGTTCATGTTAGGTCCTCACTTGGCCGCTTGCTGTGCGGTTTTATCAAATCATGTGACATTAGATCGTCAAGAAATACGCTTAACAACTGCAAGCGACCTGCGACATCTGCCTTTTTGTAGACGGAGGCACATTGAGCTTTAATCGTACCTTGTTTAGTTTCGCGCAAGTTGGCGATTTCGGCGATTGAAAATCCTTTTATCGCCAATATCGCGACCTCTCGCTCTGCGGCGGTCAATGACCATGTGCTAAATCGCGTCTCCATCACTTCGTTGAACGCCCCAGAGGCAATCTTGATC
>NZ_JBAUHO010000341.1:0-7679 GCF_049680325.1 Planktotalea sp. | reverse complement strand
GTCCTGTGTTTGGAAGTGGGTCATAGGAGGCCCTCGAGTTTTGAGGGGTCGAAGCCTTCCTCGCGTTTGTAGGTAACTCCACCATCACTGTCGAAGCTAACCGACAAATTTGCTGCCATGAAAGCCTTTCGGATCAAATCCGATTTGTCATAGTCTTTGATGGCTCTCGCTTTCGACATTTCTTCAACCAATTCTTCAATGAGTGGCCGAACATTTAGCCCCTCGTACAGCCAATCGAAAACTTCTTCTGATGCTGGATCAACATCATATGTCAAAGAAAGAAATTCCATTGCAGCTTTAAGGTCATTGAAGCGAAGCTCAGCTTTCATCTTATGCATTGCTGCTATGGCACCAGCCGTATTGAGATCGTTCTTTAATGAAGACAGAAATGCATCATCGATTTCATCAGAGGCCTCAAGGCCCTTCGTAAGAAGCGACCAAGTCTCAAGCGTCTTCTCCGCCTCTTCCCTCTTCTTCTCCGTCCAATCCATCGGCTTCCTGTAATGCGTGCTCAAAAACACAAAGCGGATCACCTCACCCGGAACGCCTTGATCCAGCAAATCGCGCACGGTGAAGAAATTGCCCAAGGACTTGGACATCTTCTTGCCCTCGACCTGCAACATTTCGTTGTGCATCCAGACATTGGCGAAATCATCGCCCGCGCATTTGCTCTGCGCAATCTCGTTTTCATGGTGCGGAAACATCAAATCGTTGCCGCCGCCGTGAATATCAAACGAGGTACCCAGCAATTCATGCGCCATGGCAGAGCATTCGATGTGCCAGCCGGGGCGACCACGGCCCCAAGGGCTCTCCCAACCGGGCGTGTCTTTGTCTGAAGGTTTCCAGATCACGAAATCCATAGGGTTACGCTTGTAGGGCGCGATTTCGACCCGCGCGCCCGCGATCATATCATCGACAGAGCGGCCAGAAAGCTTGCCGTAATCTTCATAGCTTTCGACGGAAAACAGAACATGACCTTCGGCCTCATAGGCGTGACCTTTGGCGATCAGATCCTCGCCCATCGCGACCATCTGCGCAATATATTCGGTCGCGCGCGGCATGTGCGTCGGCTCCAGCGCACCCACAGCCGCCATATCATCAAGATACCACTGCGTTGTTTCATCCGTGATCTCGCGGATGCTGCGCCCGCTTTCAGCGGCGCGCGCGTTGATCTTGTCATCCACGTCGGTGAAATTGCGCACGTATTTAACGTGATCTTCGCCATAGACATGGCGCAGCAAGCGAAACAGCGTATCGAAGACGATCACAGGGCGCGCATTGCCGATATGGGCGCGATCATAGACGGTCGGCCCACAGACATACATGCGCACATTGTTTGGATCGATTGGCTCCAAAACCTCTTTCTTACGGGTTTTGGTGTTATGCAGTGTGATCGGTGTCATGTCACAAGTCCTTAAATGCGCGCGCAAATGGTGCGGCGGACTTAGCAACTCAAATCAAAAGAGGAAATGTGAAACCGGCCCGCCTAACGAAGTTAGTGGGAAATACAGCAGATAATTGTGATGATCTGTGCGTGGTTCATGCGGCGTTGATAGCGCGGAAAATCCGGTCCGTCCAGAGCGATTGACGAATCCTGCGCGGCTCTGGCAAGTGAACCCAGTGCTTTGAGGAAAAGAATATGCCCGAAATATCATCGACTTTGCGCAATTTGACTGGCGGCGGTTCTGACGGCTGGGAAGTTTTTGCGCGCGCGCGCCAGATGATAGCCAGCGGCACACCCGTTACCGAACTGACGATTGGCGAGCATGATATTCGCACCGATCCAAGCATCCTTGCGGCAATGGATGCCTCTGCGCGCGGCGGGCATACAGGTTATGCTATGGTGCCCGGCATAGAAGCCTTGCGGCGCAAGGTGGCTGAACGCATCGAGGCCGCCACAGGCGTGCCGACCCAGTTTGACAACGTGCTGATTACCCCCGGCGGGCAAGCTGCGCTTTTTGCGGCGCATCTGGCGGTTTGCCGGCAAGGCAGCAAAGCGCTTTTCATTGATCCCTATTATGCGACCTACCCCGGGACATTGCGCGGTGTCGGCGGTGTTGCGACGCCCGTTCAAGCGCATCCAGAGCACGGGTTTCAACCACGTGCTGCAGATATCGACGCGCAAGCGGATGGCGCCGCCAGCCTGTTAATCAATTCGCCCAACAACCCGACAGGCGTGGTTTACACACGAAAAACGCTTGAGGGTATCGCCGACGTTTGCAAAAAACGTGACCTTTGGCTGATCTCTGACGAGGTTTACGAAACGCAAATCTGGGAGGGCGAACATATTTCTCCCCGCGCGCTAGAGGGTATGGACGAACGTACGCTTGTTGTCGGTTCCATGTCCAAAAGTCATGCCATGACAGGCAGCCGCTGTGGTTGGATCGTCGGCCCGAAAGATGTCATCGCCCATCTGACCAATCTTGCCACCCACACGACTTATGGAGTTGCGGGGTTTGTGCAGGATGCCGCGCTTTTTGCGCTGAACGAGGGTGCCGAATTGGAAGCGCGGATCGCAGCCCCCTTTGAGCGCCGCCGCGCTATAACGTTGGAAAAGCTCAAAGCGCAGAACACTGTCAGGATGATTCCGGCGGACGGCGCGATGTATGTTATGCTTGATATCCGCGCGACGGGCCTTAGCGGCGAGGAATTTGCCAATCGATTGCTGGACGAACGTCACATCGCCGTCATGCCCGGTGAGAGCTTTGGACGCGCCGCCGCGGGCCATATTCGCGTGGCAATGACCATTGAGGATACCGCATACGGCGCAGCGCTAGAGACGTTGTGCGGTTTTGCAGCAAGTCTTTGCGATTAGCAGCGTTTGCGTCCCGCCAAGACATGTTTGCGCCCGATCTAACGCTGGAACAGTTCGCAACAGGCCTCTTCAACGAGTGGGGGATCGGCGACAAGACCAGCAATGATGGTGTCCTTGTCCTGATCCTGAAAACCGACCGCGCTATGCGCATCGAACTTGGTGGCAGCTATGAACGTGACTGGGATCGCACGGCAGCCACAGTTATCAACCGCTCGTTCCTACCCGCTTTTAAAGAGGATCGCTATCAGGACGGGATCGAGGCTGGCGTCAGCGATACGATCGAAACGATCGTGACGCCGTTCTTGGCAGGTGCACAGGCCCCCAAAGGCGAAAGCAACAACTGGGTTTGGGCCATTGTTATGGCGGTCCTTGGTGGCATCGGCGCGATGGCGTTCAAAGACAAATTTGTAAAGCTGCAGAAATGCCCAGAATGCGGTCAACGCCATTTGAACCGTACCCGCCACATCAAACGCCATGCGAGCAAAACCAGCACCGGCGACGGCGATATGATTACCGAATGCTCGAATTGTTCCTATCGCAGTGTTGTGCCTTACACGATCTCACGCAAAAGTTCATCTGCTTCGCGGTCCAGTTTTGGCGGTGGATCGTCAGGGGGCGGCGGCGCTTCTGGTCGCTGGTAAGGTCTGAAAACGGCGCCACGTCGCATTTAGCGCAGAATCGCAGTTAAATCCGCTCTCCACTGCCCATAACAGTTGGAGAATGCCTTTGAACGGGACTTTCTGGAAGGTCACGCTTACCCGCGTGACAATAGGAGCGCGCCGTGGACGCGCAGCGCGCGGGCGGCCCTGACAAGGACGCCCCTGTCTTTGTCCTATTTCCCTTTGAAAGCACCCGAACATGAACGATCAAACTCCGAACCGCCGCGCTGGTGGCCGCTCTGCCCGCCGTGAAGCCCGCACCAGCAAGCTCGCCGATCACCTGCGCCCTATTCGTGCGGGCATGGAAGGTGGGCAGTACAAGCCGCTAAGCGATATCGACGTTGAAAAAATCCACCAAGCCGCCCTTACCGCGCTTGAGACAATTGGTCTGGCCGACGCGCCTGCCTCTGGCGTTGAAATTCTGACAAATGCCGGCGCTATCCTTGGCGATGACGGGCGCATCCGTTTCCCGCGCGCCTTGGTTGAGGATGCTTTGGCCAAGGCCAAGCGCGATGTCACTTTATATAGCCGCGACGGGCTGAACGATCTGGATCTATCCGGGCAACGTGTTCACTACGGCACGGCTGGTGCCGCCGTTCATATCGTTGACGTCGAGGGTCATGAATATCGCGAATCCACGGTTCAGGATCTGCACGACGCGGCGCGCATTTGCGATGTCTTGGACAATATCAACTTTGTGCAGCGCCCGATGGTGTGCCGCGATATTTCAGACAATCTGGAAATGGACCTGAACACGATCTACGCCTGCACAAGCGGGACGCATAAGCATGTCGGCACGTCTTTTACCGAGCCAAGCTTTGTGCCCCATGCGCTTGAGATGTTGCATATGATTGCGGGCGGCGAGGACAAGTGGCGCGAGCGACCCTTTGTGTCAAATTCCAACTGCTTCGTTGTGCCACCGATGAAATTCGCCACTGAGGCCTGCGAGGTTATGGAGGCCTGTATTGCCGGGGGCATGCCCATCCTCTTGCTATCTGCTGGCATGGCTGGCGCAACGGCGCCCTCTACAATTGCGGGGGCAATTACGCAGGCGACGGCCGAATGCCTGGCGGGTCTGGTTTATGTAAACGCGATTGCGCCGGGTCATCCTGCGATCTTTGGCACTTGGCCTTTCGGTCTTGATTTACGCACAGGCGCGATGACTGTCGGATCGGGCGAGCAAGCGCTACTAAGCGCAGGCTGCGCCCAGATGCACGCGTTCTACGGTGTTCCGGGCGGCGCAGCAGCAGGCGCTTCGGATTCTAAAATGCCCGATATGCAGGCTGGCTGGGAGCAGATGTGCTCAAACGTCATGGCAGGCCTGTCGGGGCTGAACATGGTCTATGAAGCGGCGGGAATGCATTCCTCGCTTTTGGGTTTCTGTCACGAAAGTCTGATCTTGGGCGATGATCTTATCGGTCAAGCGATGCGCTGCGTGCGCGGCATCGAAGTGAATGATGAAACGCTGGCCCTGGATCAGATTGCGCAGGTCTGCATGGGTGGGCCCGGTCACTATCTGGGCACGGATCAAACACTGAGCCGGATGCAGGCCGATCACGTCTACCCAACGCTTGGCGATCGCACCTCCCCGAAAGAATGGGCAGAGATTGGCAAACCTGTTCTGGCTGAAAAAGCCAAAGCCAAGAAGGAAGAGATTCTCGCGACGCGGTCCAATGCCAGATTCGATGCTGCGCTTGAAAGTGCCATTCGCGAGCGTTTTAAGATACACTTGCCCGTTTAATTCAGGATTATCGGCAAGATGAAGCACAGTTGCGGCCCCCTCTTAAGGGTGCGTCGCAATTTTGCTGGCCTTTTGAGGTGCGCACCTATAACGGAGGCCCAACTCAGTTAAAGGCAGTGACTAATGGACCTTCGCAATATTGCGATTATCGCACACGTGGACCACGGCAAAACGACGCTCGTGGACGAACTTCTCAAGCAATCCGGCGCATTTCGTGAAAACCAAGCGGTTGCCGAACGCGCAATGGACAACAACGACATCGAACGCGAGCGCGGAATCACCATTTTCGCCAAGCCGACCTCGGTCGAGTGGAAAGGCACACGGATTAACATCGTTGATACGCCTGGTCACGCGGACTTTGGCGGCGAAGTTGAACGCATTCTATCCATGGTTGACGGTGTTGTGTTGCTTGTGGACGCGGCTGAAGGCCCGATGCCACAGACGAAATTCGTAACCTCAAAAGCGCTTGCACTGGGACTGCGTCCGATCGTTGTTCTGAACAAAGTTGATAAAGGCGATGCGGAACCTGACCGCGCGCTTGATGAGTGTTTCGATCTCTTTGCATCGCTTGATGCGAATGACGATCAGCTTGATTTCCCACATATGTATGCATCTGGCCGTAACGGCTGGGCAGACAATGAATTGGACGGTCCACGCAAAAATCTGAGCGCACTGTTCGATCTGATCGTGAACCACGTTCCAAAACCTGCGCAAATTTCCCGTCAGGGCGAAGATTTCCGCATGTTGGCGACGACCCTCGGCGCCGACGCTTTTGTTGGCCGCCTTCTGACGGGCCGCGTTGAAAGCGGTAAGTTGAAAGTCGGCGCAACTGTTCAGGCACTTAGCCGCATTGGCCAAAAGATCGAACAGTTCCGCGTGACGCGCATTCAGGCCTTTCGTGGCCTTGCCCAGCAAGACATTGAAGAAGCAATGGCAGGCGATATCGTTTCCATCGCAGGCATGTCCAAAGCGACGGTTGCCGATACGATCTGTGCGCTGGCTGTTGATACCGCCCTGCCCGCACAACCGATTGATCCGCCCACTATTACAGTGACCTTTGGCATCAACGACAGCCCGCTTGCTGGCCGCGATGGCAAAAAGGTTCAGTCGCGCGTCATTCGTGACCGTCTGATGAAAGAAGCGGAAAGCAACGTTGCGATCAAAATCGGTGAAACACCCGGCGGCGAAGCGTTCGAGGTCTCTGGCCGCGGCGAATTGCAGATGGGCGTTCTGATTGAAAACATGCGCCGCGAAGGTTTCGAGCTATCTATCTCTCGCCCGCAGGTGATTATGAAAGAAGGCCCGAACGGCGAACGTCTTGAGCCCGTTGAAGAAGCGACGATCGACGTGGATGACGAATACTCCGGCGTTGTCATTGAAAAGCTGACTGGCGCGCGTAAAGGTGATCTGGTTGAAATGCGCCCTGCTGGCGCTGGCAAGACCCGCATCATCCTTCATGTCCCCTCACGTGGCCTAATCGGCTATCACGGTGAATTCCTGACCGATACACGTGGTACGGGCGTTCTTAACCGTGTCTTCCACGGCTGGGCAGAGCATAAAGGTCCGATCCCGGGCCGCCGCGCTGGCGTGTTGATCTCTATGGAGAACGGCCAATCTGTTTCTTACGCGCTTTGGAACCTTGAGAGCCGCGGCAAGATGTTCATTGGCGCTCAGGTTGATCTCTATACAGGGATGATTATTGGTGAGCATAGCCGTGAGAACGATCTGGAAGTGAACCCGCTCAAAGGTAAAAAACTGACCAACGTGCGTGCTTCTGGCACGGATGAAGCGGTTCGTTTGACCACTCCGGTCACGCTGAGCCTTGAGGAAGCGATCGCTTACATCAACGATGATGAACTTGTGGAAGTGACGCCGAATGCGATCCGTCTGCGCAAACGCTATCTTGATCCGCACGAGCGCAAGCGCCATTCTCGCAGCGCGTAAGCCACTATTTATAAATAAAAAAAGGCGCGACAGGGAAACCTGCCGCGCCTTTTTTACATGAGTGCGCAGCGCCCAAAGCGCTACGCACTCTGAAACCGCTTAGTGCTTGCAGGCAACTTCGCGCATTACGTAATGAGAACCGGTCTTCAGCGTCGCAACCTGACGGTAAACAGGTGGGTAGGAAACCAGCTCGATGCGACCATTGCGGTGCTCGTACTGCTTTTTGCCATCCTTAACGAGGTGCTTTGTGTATGTGTAAGTCGCTGGCACGAGGTGCTTGTCGTAGCACGCTACTGTTTTGCCTTCCCAAGCCATTGCTGGCGCTGCGAAACCAATTGCTGCGATTACTGCTGTAAATAGGGTCTTCTTCATGTGTACTCTCCAAAAAATGATGCTCAAATAAAGCAAGGACCATTCACCAATTCATCAGGGCGGCAATTTGGATAGTTCGTGTTTTAATTGTGTTTTTGAACAATTGTTTCGAATTACCGGTTTCGTTTCCAATTTGGTTCAGAACGAG
>NZ_JBAUHO010000340.1:0-3873 GCF_049680325.1 Planktotalea sp. | reverse complement strand
GCTCAATCTGACAGAGCTCGCCAGCTATATTCACAAAGACAACGCGCGCTCGATCGCTTTGGCCGAACGCCTTGGCGCGGTGCGTACTGTTCATGACGGCGACATGCTTGCCTTCCTTCATAAAAGCGAGGCCGCGTAATGCCCACGAAACGCATCCCAATTCTGGAAACCAAACGCCTAAGCCTTCGCGGGCCAGAAGCCGCCGACTATCCGGACTTCAAAGCGACGTTTTCCAGCTATCGTTCACGCTTTATGGGCGGTCCGCTAAATGCCTATGAGGCATGGATGCTCTATGCTGCTGAAATCGGGCATTGGGAAATTCGCGGCTTTGGCATGTGGATGATCCATGACCGTGAAACGGACAAAACGCTAGGTATGGCCGGCGGTTGGCAGCCTGCGAAATGGCCAGAGCGCGAGATTGCCTGGATCATCTGGCCTGAAGTTGCAGGTCACGGTTATGCGCTAGAGGCCACACATGCGGTGCGCCGGCACTACTATGACGTTAAAGGTTGGGAGGGTGCAGTGTCCTACATTGATCCCAAGAACCTTGATTCCATTCGCCTTGCCGAACGCCTTGGCGCGGTCAAAGACAAAACCGCAACAACGATTGATGGCAATGACGCGGTTTATCGTCATCCAAGCCCTGAAAAGCTGCGCTCTAGCCAGATCGCACATGGGATAGAAATGGAAATCGCGAATTACGCAAATCCGCTCTTCAAACCTAAGGGGATGCCCATTGACTGATGCTGTGACACGCGCCGCCGCCGTGCTGAAAGAGCACCGCGAAAGCATTGACCGTCTTGATGCAATCCTCGTCTACACGCTGGGCGAGCGGTTCAAACACACCCAAGCCGTAGGAAAGCTAAAGGCAGAACATGATCTGCCGCCAAGCGATCCTACCCGCGAAGCCACGCAAATCGCGCGGCTGGAAGACCTTGCAAACCGGGCTGATCTGGATCCCGAATTTGCTAAGAAATTCCTCAATTTCATTATTGAGGAAGTTATCCACCACCACAAACGACACCAGACATAAGAGCAAGATTTTTGCTCGTACTGACGCCATTATAGGAGAAACACACCATGGCTATGAAAATTCGTCTCGCACGCGGCGGTTCCAAGAAACGCCCGTTCTACCGTATCGTTGCTGCGGATTCCCGCATGCCACGCGATGGTCGCTACATCGAAAAGCTGGGCACATATAACCCACTGCTTCCTAAAGACAGCGAAGATCGCGTGAAAATGGACGTTGAGCGCATCCAGTACTGGCTTGGCGAGGGCGCACAGACAACGGATCGTGTATCACGCATGCTCGAAGCGGCTGGCCTGATCGAAAAGAAAGACCGTGCAAACCTGAAGAAGGGTACGCCAGGTAAAAAAGCGACAGACCGCGCAGAAGAAAAAGCGTCTAAAGCTGCTGCCGCAGCTGAAGCTGCCGCAGCACCGGCAGAAGCACCTGTTGAAGAAGCAGCTGCAGAAGAAAGCGCAGAGTAATCTGCCCTTTGGCTTTGATATGAAAGGCGGCGCAACACGCGCCGTCTTTTGCTTTTCTATATAAGGCCTTTTGTTATGTTCCGTTTGATACGTCTTCCGATTATGTTTGGCGTTGCTTTTGTACTTGGGGTTTTTTCCGAGCGTAACGCTGCGCTGGATAAGTGCGTGGACGCGGGCGGAACAATGAAAAGCGGCATTTGCCGGGGAGTGTCTGAATGAGCGACGATCTGATTTGTGTAGGCACTATTGGCGGCGCTTTTGGGGTGCGCGGGGATGTGCGGCTCAAAAGCTTTTGCGCCGAACCCTCTGATATTGCCAACTACAGCCCCCTGTCACTTGAAGACGGACGCAGCTTTGTCGTGACGTTGCTAGGCCCCATGAAGTCCGGCTATTCGGCGCGGCTTTCAGGGGTTGCGAGCAAGGAAGACGCGGACGCCTTGAACGGTGAAAAACTATTTGCGCGCCGCGATCAATTGCCTGCGTTGCCAGATGACGAATACTATCATGCGGACCTTGAGGGGCTCGAAATTGTCGATACAGGTGGCAAGGTTCTGGGCACTGTCAAAAGCGTGCAAAACCATGGTGCGGGTGACTTGCTCGAGGTGATCGGCCCTGACATCAAGACGGCTGTTCTTTTGCCCTTTACGCTCGCGGCAGTTCCCACAGTGGACCTTGGTGCAAAGCGCATTGTTACAGACCCGCCCGAAGGGCTTTTTGAGTGAAATGAGCGACGCGCCGTTTCAAAGGCGCGATCATTTCCAAGCGCCAGGCTGCTGATCTGCTTGGCCAGCTTGGGCTAAAGGTAATATGACCATGACCGACAAACCACTGCGTTCACATGGCCGAAAGGCGATCCGCCCGACGTTCAAGCCGCGCGAGTTGATGACGCCGACGCCCGAACTGGCGGGCGTGTGGCGCGCGCAGATTATCACGCTGTTTCCCGACGCCTTTCCCGGCGTGCTCGGTGCCTCGCTGACGGGCAAAGCCTTGCAAGAAGGGCTTTGGCAGATGGAAACGATTGATCTGCGCCCTTTCGGGGAAACCAAACACCTGAATGTCGACGACACGCCCGCGGGGGGCGGCGCGGGCATGGTTCTGCGCGCCGATGTGCTGGGCAAAGCACTGGATAAAGCAGCGGAATCCGAACGCGGCAACTGGCCTGTTGTCTACCTTTCACCACGCGGAAAACGGTTGGATCAAGCGATGGCGCAGCGCTTTGCGCAGTGCGATGGGATCACCCTTTTGTGCGGGCGCTTTGAGGGCGTCGATGAACGCGTGATCGAGGAATACAACATCGAGGAAGTCTCGCTTGGTGACTTTATCCTCACAGGCGGCGAGATTGCAGCGCAGGCCTTGATTGATGCAACTGTGCGGCTTATACCGCGCGTGCTTGGGAACTATGATTCCACGCAGGACGAATCGTTCTCGCATGGGTTACTAGAGCATCCTCAGTATACGAAACCTGCGGTCTGGAAGGATCGCGCGATACCGGAAATACTTCAGTCCGGTCATCACGCGAAGATATCTGACTGGCGGCAGGCCATGGCCGAAAGGCTGACAAAAGAAAGACGACCTGACCTCTGGCGGGCTTGGTGTGCAGCGCACAACAGGGACCCGGATGAAGACCAAGAGCTCTGAGGACGCGTAAACCTTTGCGGATCAACCGCGAGCATATCATAGGAGATGAGACATGGATCTTATCGCACAACTGGAGGCCGAACAGGTCGCCGCACTCGGGAAAGACATTCCCGATTTCAAAGCCGGAGACACAATTCGTGTTGGCTATAAAGTAACCGAGGGCACGCGCTCTCGTGTTCAGAACTACGAAGGCGTGTGCATCGCGCGCAAGAACGGCAAAGGTGTTGCCGGTTCCTTTACAGTTCGCAAGATTTCCTTTGGTGAAGGCGTGGAACGTGTGTTCCCACTGCATTCCACCAACGTAGACAGCATCACAGTTGTGCGCCGTGGCCGTGTCCGCCGTGCCAAGCTGTACTATCTGCGCTCGCGTCGCGGTAAATCCGCACGTATCGCTGAAGATACAAACTACAAGCCACTCAAAGGCTAAGGAGCGCACCGATGAAAAACGATATTCACCCCGATTACCACATCATCAACGTAAAGATGACGGACGGTACGATCCACCAGATGAAATCCACATACGGCAAAGAGGGCGACCAGCTCGCGCTCGACATCGACCCGTCTGCGCACCCAGCATGGACTGGCGGCAGCTCGCGCTTGATGGATGCCGGTGGGCGTGTTTCCAAGTTCAAAAAGAAATACGAAGGTTTGGGCTTCTAAGCTTAGTACCCTTTGGATTTTACAGAAACGCCGTTCCTTTTGGGGCGGCGTTTTTCGTTGGGGGTTGTTCGCATTGTGCAAGTT
>NZ_JBAUHO010000339.1:0-8439 GCF_049680325.1 Planktotalea sp. | reverse complement strand
ATTCGATACGGATCCGTTTATTAGACTTCTGGGAGGAAGATAATGAAATCTCTACGTAACACGGCTTTGGGCCTGACACTTGGCGTTGCAGCCGCAACAACAGCGTTTGCTGACAGCCACGCAAAAGCACTTACGATTGCGATCGTAAACAACGGTCACATGATTAACATGCAGAAAGTTGCCGAGGCATATACTGCAGAAACAGGCGTTGCTCTTAAATGGGTATCTCTGGAAGAAGGCGTTCTGCGCGAGCAGGTCACGTCCGACACAGCAACCGGTGGCGGCCAGTACGACATCATCAACATCGGCATGCAGGAAGCACCAATCTGGGGCGCCGCTGGCTGGATCGAGCCACTGAACTTTGGCGCAGACTACGACGTTGACGACATCCTGCCTGCTATGCGTGCTGGTCTGTCCGCTGACGGTCAGCTTTATGCTGCACCATTCTATGGTGAATCTTCCATGGTTATGTACCGTGGTGATTTGGCCGACGCTGCTGGCGTAACAATCGCTGACAACGACAGCTGGGATAACATCACAGCAGCTGCTGCAGCGATGCACGACCCAGAGAACGGCGTATACGGTGCATGTCTCCGTGGTAAGCCAGGTTGGGGCGACAACGGCGCATTCATCGGTACAATCGCAAACTCATTCGGCGCTGCATATCTTAACGCCGACATGACACCAGCGTTCGACACACCTGAGTTTAATGCTGCGGTTACGATGTACGTGAACTTGCTGCAGAACTACGGCCCTCCCGGTTCTGAAGGTAACTCCTTCAACGAGATCTTGGCTTTGTATAACGAAGGCAAGTGTGGCCTTTGGATCGATGCGACAATCGCTGCGTCCTTCCTTGAGAACGAAAATGTTCGTTACGCTCAGGCGCCAAATGCTGGTAATCCAGTGGGTGCGAACTGGCTCTGGGCTTGGGCAATGGCTGTTCCAACAGGTTCGCCTAACTCTGAAGAAGCACACAAGTTCATCGAGTGGGCAACATCCAAAGAGTACGTACAGGCTGTAGGTAACCACCCAGACTTCGGTTGGGGCAAGGTTCCAACAGGTCAGCGTGCATCTACATATGCAATCCCTGAGTTCCAGGCAGCTGCGAAATTCGCGGACGCTGAACTTGCTGCGATCAACTCTGCTGCTCCAGAAGCGACAGACATCAAGCCATATGTTGGTGTTCAGTTCGTAGCGATCCCTGAGTTCCCAGAAATCGGTACTGCATTCGGTCAGGAAATGGCAGCGGCTTTGTCCGGCGCCAAGTCTGTAGAAGACGCACTTGCAGCAGCGCAGTCTGCAGCGGACTCTATCTTGAAAGAAGCGGGTTACTACTAAACCGTTTAGGTAAATAACGAAGAGCCCGGTTGTTTCCGGGCTCTTCACCCCCTTAAGTTTTGTTCGTTTGTTTTGCTTGATCTGTGCTGTCACGATTGCTGATCGCTGAACAAACACCCGCACACAATTAGAATTTTTTGAAACCCCTGCTTGTAAGGTGATTCGAGCCATGTCCGATAGAACGCTCCCCCGCATTCTCCAAACGCCAGCCGTCGCGCTCTTGCTGATCTGGATGTTGGTCCCTCTCAGCATGACGCTTTATTTCTCATTCATTCGCTACGTGCTGAACAGTACAGTCCGGCCAGAGTGGATGACCCCGTCGCTTAGTAACTGGCGCGGATTTGGTAACTACGCCTATGTTCTGAAGGCGAAGGACTTCTTGTTTGCCATCCAGAACTCGGTTCTGATTGTTGGCAGCATTCTGATTATCACAGTTGTTCTGGGCCTCGGTATCGCGGTTCTAATCAACCGTAACTTCCCCGGTCGCGGCATTGTTCGTGTTCTGCTGATCTCGCCCTTCTTTGTTATGCCAGCGGTGAACGGTGTTCTTTGGATCAACATGATCCTTGATCCCGTGCTTGGTCTGAATGGCATCGCGGTTGCCGGCATCAACAACCTTGTCGATGGTTTGCGCGACTTCCCTGGTCTTGGATGGTTCTTCAACCTATGGCCCACGTTTGAGCCGATTTCCTTCCGTGCATCGCAAACTTCTGCCTATGCGGTAATCATGATGGTTGCCTGGCAGTGGACGCCTTTCGCGGTCCTGATCTTTATGACGTCTTTGCAATCCGAAGATGAAAGCCAGAAAGAAGCGGCGACACTGGATGGCGCAAACGCGTGGTCCCAGTTCATCAACCTGACGGTTCCGCATCTGGCCCGCCCGATCGCGATTGTTGTGATGATCCAGTCGATTTTCCACCTTTCGCTCTATGCGGAAATCGAAATCGTATCTCGCGGCAGTGGTAACAAAAACCTGCCTTATCTGATCGGTGAGTTCACAAACAACAACATTGGCGCAGCCAGTGCCACAGGTATCTTCGCAGTCATCCTCGCCAACATCATCGCAATTTTCTTGCTGCGCATAGTCGGCAAGAGCTTGATGGATTAAGGAAAAAGACAATGGCAACAGTTGCTCAAAATTCCCGTATTAGTAACATCCTCTGGCCCATCGCGGCTTGGATCATTGCGCTGATCTTCTTCTTTCCGATCTTCTGGCTGGTCTTTACCAGCTTCAAGACCGACGCGGATGCGGTAAAGCCTGAGTTCTTGTTCTTCTTCACGCCGACGCTGGAGAACTACACGAACATGACCGAGAACTACGATTACTGGCGCTTCGCCATCAACTCGGTCATCACATCGTCCTTCGCGACATTGTTCGCATTGATCGTGGGTGTTCCAGCGGCCTATGCGATGGCCTTCAACCCATCGCGCCACACCAAGGACATTCTGATGTGGATGCTGTCCACCAAGATGCTTCCTGCGGCGGCGGTTCTATACCCGATGACCTTCCTCACGAAGAACCTCCTGTCGATCTATGACACGCATTTCCTGGTGATCCTGGTTCTGTGCCTTATCAACCTGCCTATCGTGATTTGGATGCTCTTTACCTACTTCAAAGAAATCCCGAAAGAGATCATCGAAGCGGGTAAAATGGACGGTGTTTCTACGTGGGGCGAGATCAAGGATATCCTGATCCCGCTGGCATGGGGCGGCATCGCATCGACAGCTCTGCTCACGTTTATCTTCTGCTGGAACGAAGCCTATTGGACCGTGCGCCTGACCACGATTGATGCAGCGACGCTTTCGACGTTGATCGAAGGTAACCGCGCACCCGAGGGTCTGTTCTTCGGACGACTGTCCGCTGTGTCCACAGCCGCAATCGCACCGATCGTTATCCTTGGATGGTTCTGCCAGAAGCAGCTTGTTGCCGGCCTGACATTCGGTGCGGTGAAGTAAAATGACCCTTAACGCAGCCCCTACAGATTTGACTGGTAAAACGGTCCTGGTCACCGGGGCTGCGGGTGGTATCGGCGCAAGCGCGGTCGAGCATTTTGCCGCGATGGGAGCAACGGTCTATGCGAGCGATATCGCAGATGACTTTGACGGCGCGGCGACATATGTCCGCTTTGATCTGATGGACCCGAAAGGCCTTGACGACTGTCTAGCTTGGATCGCTGAAATCAAGCCTGACGTTCTGTTTAACAACGCCGCGCTTTTTGCGATGGGCAGCATACTGGAGGAGGGTGACTTGCAACAACTTGACCGTCTGTTCAGTGTTAATGTGCGCGCCTTTTATGCAGTGATGCAGGCCTGCGCGAAATCTATGGTGGCACATGGCCAGCACGGATCAATCATCAACCTTGCCAGTCAAGCGGGCCATCGCGGCGAAGCATTGGTTGCGCATTACTGCGCGAGCAAAGCCGCCGTGATTAGCTACACTCAATCCGCTGCGCTGGCGCTTGCACCGCATAAGGTTCGCGTCAATGCGATAAGCCCGGGCGTGATTGATACGCCGATGTGGAAAACTGTCGATGCGATGTTTGCCAAGTTTGAAGGTAAGGAAATCGGCCAGAAGAAACGCGAAGTTGGCGAAGCAGTGCCCTTGGGTTATATGGGAGCACCTGCTGATGTGGCGCGCGTTGCAGTCTTTCTTGCCTCGGATCAGTCATCTTACATGACCGCTCAAACCATCGGCGTCGATGGTGGAAATGTGTTGAGATAGACAGATGTCGATTATCGCCCCAGAAATTGAAATGGTTGATCGCTCCACGCGATCCATCCGCTATTTGGAGCACGGCTGGCCAACGCATCTGGATCGTTGGCACGCGCATGAAGAATATGAACTTCACTTAATCACGGCGACCTTTGGCAAGGCTTTCGTGGGGGACCATATCGGCGAGTTTAAAGCGGGCGATCTGTATCTGACAGGGCCAAACCTGCCGCACAACTGGCGTTCCGATGAAAGCTTTACCGAAAACGTTCCTGTGCGCGATATGCTGGTTCAGTTCAGTCATGGCAGTGTTGAAAGCCTCGCAAACGGGTTTCCTGAATTTGCCGAAGTGCGCAATATGCTGATGACCGCACAATCGGGCATTTTGTTCGAAGGTTTCAATGCAACATTTGCCCGCGGCCACATGGAAGCAATTCGCGACCATCAAGGCCCGGAGCGCATCCTTGCATTTGTCCGCTTTCTGGTGCGGCTGAACGAGCACGCGGAAAAGCGCATTTTGTCGACTGCCAAGCTTGTTACGCCCGCAGTTGGTAGCAAATACGCGCGTATTGGCGCGGTTGTTGACCACATTGTGACCCGCTTTAAAGAAGAGTTTTCAGTGACCGACGCCGCGAAAATGGCGGGCATGACCCAAGCCACATTTAGCCGCAACTTCCAGTCCGTTACGGGCCACCGCTTTGTCGAGTTCGTCAATCGCGTTCGGATCGGGCAGGCTTGCGGCATGCTCTATGCGACGGATGATCCCGTGATGGCGATTTGCCATAAAGCCGGCTTTCACAACCTTGCAAACTTTAATCGCCATTTCCTTAAACAGAAGGGAATGACGCCGTCAGCCTACCGCGAAACGGCACGAAAAGATCTGGTTCCAGCCTTGGAGGAAACCCATGAATAGCGCAGTACAGACCCATATTGCTGCGACAACGTTTGATCGGAGCGCCTGTGCTGCGGGCGTTGTGCATCTGGGGTTCGGAGCGTTTCATCGCGCGCATCAGGCCGTTTATTTTGACGACTACATGCAAGAAACGGGCGATCTACGCTGGGGCATCGTTGCAGTAAACCTGCGCGGCGGGGAAGCCGCCCAGTTTCAGAACGCAGCAGATGATGTTGCCCGTCATGATGGCTATTTCCTCAAGTCGATTTCTGCGGACGGGCAGGTCGCCTTGCGCCGTGTGCGCAGCCATATTGATTTCATGGATTGGAGCGCAAATAAAAGCGCGAGCGAAGCTTTGCTTTCCAGGCCTTCGGTCAAGATGGTGACGATCACTGTCACTGAAAGTGGATACTACACTGACCCGAACGGTAACCTGAACACGTCTGATGCATTGATTGCCACCGAGGTTTCGGGTGGCTCGCCAAGTACGGTTTACGGTTATCTACGCACCGCTTTGCAGCAACGCATGAACGTCACTGGCGCGCCTTTGACGATTGTTTGTTGTGACAACATTCGCCAGAACGGCAAAATGTTGCGCCGTAATCTGTTGGCCTATTTGACAGCGTGCAACGATCAGGTTCTTACGGATTGGGTGGCGGAAAACGTGGCCTTCCCGTGTTCGATGGTGGATCGCATTACACCGCGCAGCTCGGACGAACTGGCCGCGGAAATGAGCCAAGTCGTTGGTGACAAAGTAACATCGCCCATCGTTGCGGAAGATTTTATTCAGTGGGTTTTGCAGGAAACATCCAAAACAGAGCTGCCAGATCTGGCGCGCGCTGGTGTGACGGTGACGCCTGATGTTGATCCGTATGAAGAAACCAAAATCCGCGTTCTGAATGGCGGGCATACGGCGCTTTGCTATCTTGCTGCGCTGGAAGGCATCGAAACCTTTGATGCCGCGATGCGGGTGCCGCACCTGCACGCGCATTTCCGTGCATTTGAATCGCAAGAGGTTCTGCCCGCTATCACGATTGATCTACCGTTTTTGAAAGAAGACTATCTGGACAAGATCGATCGCCGTTTCGGGAACCAAGCGATTGGTGACACGGTTGCGCGCATCTGCGCTGACGGTATGGTCAAGTTTCCGATCTTTATTCGCCCGACGCTGGCTGGCTGTTTCGAACAGGGCATCGTGCCTGTCAATTCGATCCACAGCATCGCTAGCTGGTATGTCTTTGCGCGCCATGTGGCGGCGGGCAAAATACCGTTCAAGTATATCGAACCAAGCTGGGATGAGCTTAGCGCCATGCTTGGTACGGATGCCTTTTTTACATGTCGCCAGCTTTGGGGTGATATTCCTGAAACCTATCCTGAATTCGCTGACACCCTACGACGCGAAATAACCGAATTGGAGGCAAAATGGCCGGTCTAACTCTGCGCGATGTGCGCAAAAGCTACGGTGCAACCCAAGTCATGCACGGTGTTGATCTCGATATCGAAGATGGCGAGTTTGTCGTTTTCGTCGGCCCGTCGGGCTGCGGCAAATCCACGTTGCTGCGCATGATCGCAGGGCTGGAAGAGATTTCCGACGGTACTGTCAAGATTGGCGAAACCGTGGTGAACGATGTTGCAGCGTCCAAGCGCGGCGTTGCGATGGTTTTCCAAACCTATGCGCTTTATCCGCATATGACGGTTTACAAGAACATGGCCTTCGGTCTGAAGCAGGCGAAAACCGACCCTGCCGAGATCGAAAAGCGCGTGAGCGCCGCGGCGGAAATCCTGCAGATCACAGACTATCTGGATCGCAGCCCGCGTAACCTTTCGGGTGGACAGCGCCAGCGTGTTGCAATTGGCCGCGCTATTGTTCGTGATCCGGAGGTGTTCCTGTTCGACGAACCCTTGTCCAACCTTGACGCGGCCCTGCGTGTTCAGACACGTCTAGAAATCGCTCGTTTGCACGAACGTCTTGGCTCTACGATGATCTACGTGACCCACGATCAGGTCGAAGCGATGACGCTTGCCGACAAGATTGTTGTTCTGCGTGATGGCCGCATTGAGCAGGTCGGCTCGCCAATCGAGCTATATGAGCGTCCTGCGAACGCGTTCGTTGCGCAGTTTATCGGAAGCCCGAAGATGAACTTCTTCAAAGCAAACGATCTGCCTGACACAGCTGCCGGTATTTTGGGCCGCAAAGTTGGTGCGGGCGAGCAAGTGGGCCTGCGCCCAGAGCATCTGATCCCGTGCGATGCAGCGAATGCAGTTGTGCAGGGCAAGCTGGAATTGGTCGAAAATCTTGGCGAATACGCGCTGGTTCATCTGATTTCGCCGCAGGGTGTGGAGTTCATTGCGAAGACTGAAAAGCCACCAGCTGAAGCAAAGGGCGAGACGATCAACTTTACGATCAAGTCAGAGCTTGCGCATTACTTCGACGTTGAAACAGGTCTGCGCGCCTAAGGTTACGGGCGTCTGGAAACTGACAATTTGGGCGGCTTTGGACAATTCCGAAGCCGCCCGTTTCTATTTATGCGCATGTCTCGGATTACTGGCGCGGCTATGTCGCTGCGTCTTCTGTGGCAAAGACCTCTAGCGCTGCGTTCAGCCCGTTTATTGCTGCGGGCAATCCGCCATAGAGCGACATCTGCCAGATAGCTTCTGCAATTTCTTCTTGTGACAGACCCGCTTTGCGCCCGCCTGCGATGTTAACCATCAACTGTGGCTTAGTCTGGCCACCAAGGGCAGTTAAGGCAGCGATGGTCGCCAGATATCTGTCGCGTAGCGGCAGGCCAGGGCGCGCGTATTGGCGCCCATAGGCGAAATCGACCACGCCTTCCGCCATTCCGGGCAATAAATGACCGTAGCGTGCGTTCAACGCGTTTTCCATGCCCGGGTTCAGTTGTTCCGAAAGCTCTCTGCCAATCTGGGTGGTTGTCTTTGTCATTGAGTGTCCTGATTTAAGAGTGGGTTGTTGAGCAAGTGACTAAGCGCTCGCCTTTGTTCGTTCAGGTGCTACGCGAAAATGGCGGACAAGGAAATCAACAAAGACGCGGGTTTTGGGGGCGAGATTGCGCCGCTCCGGGAACATCACGGCGATGTCCGTGCTTGGTGGAGAATACTCTGGCAATACGTGGACCAATTCGCCCGAGCGGAATTTGGCGTCCGTCATATAGCGCGGCAAACGCGCTATACCGATGCCGGCAAGGGTCGCGTGAAAGATAACGTCGGTGCTATTTCCTTCAAAGGTGCCGCGCGCCTCGAATACCTGCCCGTTTGTGACATCGCTGTTGTTCCACTTGTTACGTCTGGAATTGCCAGCGATCCGTAGGCAATTGTGCTTGGCCAGATCGTCAAAGCATGTCGGCGTTCCGTGCTTTTCCAGATATTCAGGAGAGGCACAAAGCGCCCTGTGGCTTTGCATGATGCGGCGCAATACAATGTCAGGGTCTTTGTGCTGTTCCGCAAAGCAGATGGTCGCATCAAAGCCTTCACTTTGCAGGTT
>NZ_JBAUHO010000338.1:0-2100 GCF_049680325.1 Planktotalea sp. | reverse complement strand
CCCCAGACCCCGAGGTATTTCAGGACCAGAGAAGCTAAGCCTGTTTGGGTAAGAACGCCTCGACGGCGGCTGTGGCGATGACGATTGTGTTGCCTGTGTCTGGATCGTGTACGTTCAATCCGCCATGGGTGGCGGTGATCGTCGCCGCGCCGCGCGGGAGGGCGGATTTGAGGGCATCGATGTCGAGCTTGTCAGGCTCCTGCACGCCAATTGTAACCTGCACGCGCATGTCGGTGTGGGGGATGCCACGCACCGCGAGCATGGGAATGGCAGAGTGGCGGATCGCATCCTCGATCGCGCGGGCGGCGGCCTTGGTGTAATCCATTCCGTATTGATCGTTGCCAGAGCCCATTTCGATGATGAAGCGTTGATCGCTCATGTGACGGGCTCCAGATCCAGGGACACGTTGATCGCAACCGTTGCGATGACGGTTGGATTACCATCGGGGCGCGGCACGTCGAGGCCGCCTTTGCGCGGCGTGATGGTGATCTGGCCGTAGGGGAAAATGTCCTTGAGCGCCTCCGTGTCGAGCTGATCGGGCTGCTGCACGCCCACGTCGACATCAATCAACATCGCGTCTTTGTCTTTGCCGAAGAGTTCCGCAAGATTGATCGAATTGTGCCAAAGCGCATCCTGCAGAGCGCGCCGCGCGGCCTGAGTGTAGTCTTGGCGGCGCAGGCTGGCCCCTTGGCCGAATTCAACAAGCAGTCGTTGTTTCATAGTATCGTCCCCGATCAAAGCCAGCCGCGCCAGCGGAAGGCCAAATACAATGCGGCACCGATGACGACGGAGAGCAATGTTAACAGTGTGAAAGCCCAGACAGCTTCGGTCCCCGGCATGCCCGCTACGTTAACCCCAAACAGGCCCGTCAAAAAACCGAGCGGCAAGAAAATCGCGGCCATCACCGAAAGAACATAGCCGTTGCGCCCAAGCTTCATCGCCATCTGCGCATCTAGATGCTCCTGGATCGCGGCAAGTCTTTCGCGTGAGGCATCAAGCGCTTCGACTGTGCGCGCGGTTCGATTGGCGATTTCGCGGATGTGATCGGATTGGGACGCAGGAATAACAGTGACGTCCGCTGCCAAAGCCTCTAGCGCATCGCGCTGGGGCCCGATGAAGCGGCGCAGCTTTATCAGGACCTGACGCACTTCCAGACATTCACGCGACATGCTGTGATCCGACATGAGCGAGCGTTCTTCGAGCAGATCGACCTTGTCCTCGAACTCAAGCGAAACGGCCTCGATACGATACGCGAGCCCTTCGTTTAAGGCTGCCAGAAATGCACCAGTCGTTGTTGGCGCGATCCCGCGTTCCGCATCTGCCCGCAGCGCATCCAGCGCCATGAGGCGGCGTTTGCGCACCGAAATGATCTGCTCCTTGGTCACCCAAAGACGCAAGGACACCATGTCTTCCGGCTCTGCCCCGGTATTGAGGTTGACGCCGCGCAGGGTAACAATCAGCCCCTCGCCAATGCGATCAACGCGCGGGCGCGTTTCTGCCGCAAGCAGGGCTTTGGCAACCAGCGGGTCCACTTGCGTTAATAGCCAATCGGGCAAATCCGGGTCTGCGAGATCAAAGTGCTGCCAACGCCAGCCGCCCTTTGGGGTGACCTCTGTGATCGCCTGTGCCGTGCCCTCGGGCGACACGGTATATGCGGCGATTGGGGTGGGGGCTGGCATGCTTGCGTCCTTGTCTCTCTGCGAGGTTGCGGGCATCTTGGCCAAATAGCGATTGAGGGCAAGTGATTTGGAAAAGCGGTATCAGGTTTTTATCAGTTCGACGTTTCAGGATTTGCAAGGCGCGCGCCAAGAAGTGTCACAAGCCCTCCTGCGCGCCGATTGCTTTCCCGCTGGGATGGAGCTGTGTCCAGCCGCGGATGAAGAGCAGTTCGAGTTCATCAAGACGGTGATTGATCAGTCGGATTACTACATCCTGATTTCTGCAGGGCGCTATGGCTCGATCCATCCAAAGACGGGGTTGAGCTATACAGAGATGGAGTATGATTATGCGGTGGAGACGGAGAAGCCTGTTATTCGGTTGCTGCATAAGGACCCGTTCAATGAGTTGAAGGGGGAGTCTATTGAACAGACGGATCTGGGA
>NZ_JBAUHO010000337.1:0-11559 GCF_049680325.1 Planktotalea sp. | reverse complement strand
GACCGAGGCTATCACCCAATACAAGTTGGCCGAAGTTGAGGATGTTGATCTCAGCGTGGTTGGCAAAACGCAGCATGGCGAAATGGCCATTCAAGTCGTTGATCCGGTGCAAAGCTATCAGGCGCTTATGGAAGACTTGTTTGATTTCGACGCAATCCGTGCTTTGTTTGCGGATGGCTTTACGATGTGTTTCGACGCAATGCACGCGGTCACGGGCCCATATGCAACGGCGATACTGGAAGGGGCACTTGGCGCGCCTGTTGGAACGGTGGTTAACGGCATCCCGTTAGAAGATTTCGGCAAGGGCCATCCTGATCCCAACCCGATCTGGGCGAAAACACTGATGGACCTGATGATGTCCAAGAATGCGCCGGACATGGGCGCGGCCTCTGACGGGGACGGGGATCGCAATATGATTGTTGGGCGCGGCGCTTATGTAACGCCCTCCGACAGCCTTGCTGTGCTTGCCGCCAATGCCCATCTGGCCCCTGCTTATGCAGGTGGATTGGCGGGCATTGCGCGCTCAATGCCGACCAGCGCCGCCAGCGACCGCGTTGCGGAAAAGCTCGGTATCGGTGCATATGAAACGCCAACAGGTTGGAAGTTTTTCGGCAATCTTCTGGATGCAGGCAAGGTCACGATCTGCGGCGAAGAAAGTGCGGGAACCGGCTCGAACCACGTGCGCGAAAAAGACGGGCTTTGGGCGGTTTTGCTATGGCTCAACATTCTGGCCGTGCGCAAGCAGTCGGTTGCAGAGATTGTTGCAGATCACTGGGCCAGCTATGGACGTGATTACTATTCGCGATACGATTTTGAAAACGTCGCCAGCGATGATGCCAACAAACTGATGGAGCAGCTACGCGCGAAGCTGCCTGATCTGGCGGGCCAATCCGTTGAGGGCTTACGCATCGCGAATGCGGATGAGTTTTCCTATGACGATCCTGTTGATGGATCGGTTAGCCTCAACCAGGGAATTCGCATCATGTTCGAAGGCGGCGGTCGCGCTGTGTTTCGACTGTCTGGAACGGGCACGCAAGGCGCGACCCTGCGGCTTTATTGCGAGCAGTATTCAGGGCTTGGGCAAGACGTAAATCAGGAAACGCAAACTGCCCTAAAGCCGGTTTTGAGCGCAGCGCTGAATGTCAGCAACATGCAGGAACTTATCGGGCGCACCACCCCTGACGTAATCACCTAAGCGCCGAGCATGAGTTGGCTGGCCTACTTCGCTGTCTTTGCCGCGTTCTTTCTAACCCATTCGATCCCGACGCGTCCAAGGGTGCGTAGGGTGTTGGTGCGTTGGTTTGGACAGCGCGGATTCACAATTGCTTACTCCTGTCTGTCCCTGGCGATGCTAAGCGCGGTGATAACCGCGGCAGCTCGCGCGCCTTTCGTGCCGCTTTGGGATCAAGCGTCGTGGCATTACCCTGCGTTGCAGATGGGCATGTTTGCGGTGTGCCTGATCCTTGCCTTCAGTCTCGGGCGGACGAACCCGTTTTCATTTGGCGGCGCAGGAAATGAAAACTTTGACCCTGAACGCCCGGGCATTGTGCGCTGGGTAAGGCATCCTATTTTGCTAGCGCTCGGCCTTTGGGCGGCACTGCATCTTTTGCCGAACGGTGATCTGGCGCATGTTTTTCTGTTTGGTGTGTTTGCAGGCTTTGCCTTTCTTGGAACGCGGCTCATCGACCGGCGCAAGCAGCGTGAGATGACGATCGCGCATTGGCAAGAAACACAGGCCGCTTTCAAGGCCCTGCCAGTGTCGCGGTTCGGACTAATGAAACGCGATGTCGCCATTCGATTATGCGCCGCGATTTTGATCTACTTTGCGCTGTTGGGTTTTCATTCGCATGTGATCGGCATTTCAGTTGCGCCTATGTAATCAAGCGCGCGCGCTCAGATCGGTCGTTGACGCGGCGCGCGGGTTTTGTGAGAAAGATCAGCAAGCGGCGAAAGTGCCGGAAGAATAATCAAATCTGGGAGAATTGAAGATGCGCACCAAAGCCGCCGTTGCCGTTGCCGCTGGCAAACCGCTCGAGATTATGGAAGTCAATCTGGAAGGCCCTCGCGCAGGCGAAGTCCTTGTCGAGATCAAAGCGACAGGCCTGTGCCATACTGACGAGTTCACCCGCTCTGGCGATGACCCCGAGGGCATCTTCCCTGCTATCCTTGGCCATGAGGGCGCGGGCATTGTGATCGAAGTCGGTGAAGGCGTGACCAGTCTTGAAGTGGGCGATCACGTTATCCCGCTCTATACGCCTGAATGCCGCGAATGCGAGTACTGTCTAAATCCGAAAACCAACCTGTGCCAAAAGATCCGTAGCACGCAGGGCGCGGGACTTTTGCCCGATGGCTCGACGCGCTTTTCGATGCTCGATGGCACGCCAATCCACCACTACATGGGTTGCTCAACCTTCGCGAACCATACCGTCGTGCCCGAGATTGCGCTGGCCAAAGTGCGCAAGGACGCGCCCTTCGACAAGATTTGCTACATTGGCTGCGGTGTGACTACGGGCATTGGCGCAGTGATTAATACAGCCAAAGTTGAAATCGGGTCCAAGGCAATTGTCTTCGGTTTGGGCGGTATCGGGTTGAATGTGATCCAAGGTCTGCGTCTTGCGGGCGCGGACCAGATCGTCGGTGTTGATTTGAATGACGGCAAGGTCGAGATGGGCACCCATTTCGGCATGACCGATTTTGTGAACCCCTCCAAGGTTGAGGGCGATCTGGTTGCGCATCTGGTCGAGCTGACGGGCGGCGGCGCCGATTATACCTTCGATGCGACAGGCAATGTGAATGTCATGCGCACAGCGCTCGAAGCGGCGCACAAGGGTTGGGGCGAGAGCATCATCATCGGTGTGGCACCTGCGGGCGCAGAGATTTCAACGCGTCCTTTCCAGCTGGTAACAGGACGTTCATGGCGCGGCACGGCCTTTGGCGGTGCCTCTGGCCGCACGGACGTTCCCAAAATCGTAGATTGGTATATGGACGGGAAGATCGAGATCGATCCGATGATTACGCACAAGCTGACGCTTGAAGAGATCAACCATGGCTTTGATCTGATGCACGAAGGGAAATCCATTCGGGCGGTCGTCGAATTCTAGATAACTTAGCAAAGCTAGTTCTGAAGGGCCGGAAGTACGCTTCTGGCCCTTTTGCGTTCTATTCCAATATGTTGAACATGGCCCTTATCTGGCGATCTTGTTCGTCGCTCAGATAATTTGGATAGTGCTTGGCCAAGATCGCTTTGGCGCGTGTCTTCGCCCGGGACCAGGCATCTTTGGCCCCGTCCTCCTGCCACGTGCGCGGTTGTTCGCGGTCGGCTAGTTTTGGATAGTGATAGTCGCGTTCCATCGCGGCGTAGGTTTGATCCGACCCCAAGAAATGCCCCTCTCCCAGAACGCTGGCGCAGATCGCGTCAAACCCTAGGTTTTCCTGGCTCACTTCGATCCCGCGCAGCGCGCGATAGCTCATCGCATGCATCTCATCATCCAGAATGAACGCTTCGAAACTCGCGCCAAGCAAGGCGGCGGTCATGCCAGAGCTTTCGTAGATCAGATTGCCACCTGCCAGCGCGGCGGCCAGCGACGTCATGCCTTTCTCCACACCGTATTGCGCGTCGATGGCTTTGGCATCGGTCATGGAACACGCCACGCCAGAGGGCAGGCCAAGCCAGTTAGACAACTGCGCCGAGGCTGCGTTCAAAACCGTCGTCTCGCCGCCGCCGCCAGCAAAGGCCCCGCTGCGCAGATCAATGACCAACGGCCAATTAGAAAAGACCATTGGAAAACCCGGAGAGATCACATTGACCATAACAAGGCTTGCAAGCGTTTCGGCAAGTGACTGCGCCAGAAATCCCGCGAGCGTGGCAGGCGCGGTCGCCCCTGCTTGTGCGGCCGTAATGCAGGACATGGGGATGTTATGTTCGATGCATTTGTAGACCACATCCACAGCATCCTCGCCAAAGCGCATGGGCGAGATCACCGGACTGATATGGGCTTTCAAGAAAGGACGCTCTGCAAATTTCCCTTTGCCGCCCGCAACGATATCCAGCATGTCAATGATCGGGTCCACATGTTCGGCCAAGGTGAAGGCCGTCGCGACGGGTTTGCTGGTGTTCCTCATCAATGCGTAGGCGGTGTTCACATCCAGATCAAAGGGATCTGGCACGTCTGTCGCGATGCAGCAGCGGGTGAACCAAGCCACGTTATCAAGCGTGTCTTGCAGGCGCGTAAAATCATGCAGGTCTTGCAAAGTCGACGGGCGATAGGCCTCGCTGTCCAGATCAAGCGTGTTGACCGCCGCACCGCCTGTACCGAAGTAGACTTTTTCGCCGCCCACCTCGATAGAGCGTTCAGGATCACGGCCATGCAAGGTAAAGGTTTTCGCGGCTTGTTCAATTGTTGCCTCTACCAGAGTCCCGGGCAGGCCAATGCGCTTATTACCCAAATCCGTCGCGCCAGCTGCAATCAGATCTTCCCAAAGTCGCGTTGGGACCTCGCCCATGCCAAGCTTTGCTAAAAGCCTAAGTGCGGTATCGTAGATCGCTTGCAGGTCAGGTTCTGACAACGGACGATATTGCCCACCGATTTGACCCGGTGATGCCGGGTTGCTTGCGGGCGGAGCCGCGCGTTGGGCATGACGGGCGCGCCGGCCGCCGGATCGTTTGCGTGCATCACTCATGCGCGCACCGTCTAGGCAATGCAGTGCTGTGGCAAGAAAATGTGCAGACATCCATGAAAACTGAATTATAGATTTCGGTATGGACCAGAATGAACCCCCTTTCACCTTTCGCGCCGTGCAGAACTTTGTTGCAGCCGTAGAAGCGCAATCCGTCACCCGCGCTGCACATATGCTAGGCATGAGCCCGTCGTCCGTATCACAGCAGCTTGCAACGCTTGAGGCAGCGTTGGGCACGCGGCTGATCGAACGCTCTGCGCGGCAATTCCGTTTGACCCGCGCAGGGGCGCTGTTTCTGGAACCCGCCAAAGCACTTCTTGATGATGTTGGCGCGGCCAAGGTGCGCTTGGCGTTGGCGGATCAATCCCCGCCGCTGTCGCTGCGCATTGCGTCCATCGAAGAATTGGACGCAACGGTTACAGCGCCTTGGCTTTTGAAGCTGACTGAACGCTTCCCGAAAGCCGCGTTGTCCCTCATTAGCGGCGCAAGCCATGAGAACCATGATGCCCTTAGTTCGCGCGCTGTCGATATGACCCTTGCGGTGGATACGGTTGCCAAAGTGGATTGGGTCGAACGCCATCCCATTTTGCGCGATCCGTTTATTCTGGTGACGGCCAAAGGCTTTAGCGCGGCACTGAATACAGCGCCAATGATACGCTACGAGGCAAGCCTGCCAATTGGCCGCCAGATTGAAGCGCACCTGCGCCGTGCCGGTCAACCGGCTGCGCGCGGTTTTGCGTTCTCGACCAATCAAGCACTTTTTGCGATGACGGCGGAACTGGATGGTTGGGCGATTACAACGGCACTTGCCTACCTTGGCACGCCATTGGCGCGCGATCTGGTAGAACCGCGCCCGTTACAAATGCCAAAGTTCTCGCGACGCTTGGAGCTTCATGCGCGGGCAGGGGCCTTAGGTGACCTGCCCGCGATTATTGCTGCGGACCTGCGCGGTTGCCTTGCCGAACGGGTACTGCCCAAAGCTTCGGCGCAGCTGGGTTTCATTGGTGGTGCAATAGAGATTATTCAGAAAACCTGAATTAATGATTCCTAATGCATTTCAATGTTAATAAAGATTGTCCGACTCCATGTATTCTGCTGCACTGAAACAGGTTCTGCACGAGAGCTTTTTGGAGAGACATCATGAAATCCACCACGCGCGTTGTTGTTATTGGCGGCGGCATCGCCGGCTGTTCTACGCTTTATCACCTGACTCAGGAAGGGTGGAGCGATGTCGTTCTTCTGGAACGCAACGAGCTAACGTCAGGCACGACCTGGCATTCGGCTGCGCAGGTGACGAATTTCGGTATGAACCAGACAATGGTTGGCCTGAAAACCCATTCCATCAATCTTTACAAGGAACTGCGCGACGATCCCGAATATCCTGTCGGCTATAACCATGGAGACGGGGGCATCCGCCTTGCCAACACTGAAGCGCAAATGGAAGGCTATCGTCATTTTGCATCAATGGCCCGGGGCATGGATGTCGAGTTTGAAGTGATTGACGCCGAAGAATGCGCGCGTCGCCATCCATTGATTTCAACAGACAACTTGCTTGGCGGTCTTTGGGACGGAAGCGATGGTCATATCGATCCCGCCCAGCTTTGTGGCGCGCTGTCCTATCGTGCGCGTAAAGCGGGTGCCGAGGTCTATCGCAACACCGCTGTGACGGCGCTGACCCAGCATAAGGATCACACTTGGACGGTTCACACCGACCAAGGTGACATTGACTGCGAGATCGTAGTGAACGCATGCGGGTATCGCGTAAACGAGGTCGGTGCGATGATGGGTGTGCAGCATCCTGTTACATCAATGGAGCACCAGTATTTCATCACTGATGACATTCCCGAAGTCGTCAATGCCGGTAAGCGAATTCCGCTGCTGCGTTGTCCGATTTCCGACTATTATTCCCGTCAGGAAAAGGGTGGTTTGCTAGTCGGTTTCTACGAACAGGATTGTAAAACCTGGGGCATGGACGGGGTTGACCCGAACTTTGTCAACGCGCTGTGTCCGGATGATCTGGACCGCGTCATGGACGTGCTTGAAGGCGCGTTCGCGCGCATGCCTGCATTGGCTGAGGCGGGTATCAAAACGATTGTTAACGGCCCGATTACCTATACGATTGACGGCGCACCTCTGGTTGGTCCGATCCCCGGAAAGCGTAATGCATTCTGCATCATCGGCCTGCGCGCAGGTTTGGGTGAGGGCGGTGGTCACGGCTGGTTGCTGGCGCAACAGATTGTTCATGGCGAGGCTCAATACGACACCTGGTGCATCGATCCGCGCCGCTTTGCAGGCCACACCAATGTGGAACTGACCGCGTTGAAAGCGATTGAAGATTATCAGAACGAATTCCGCTTCCACTTCCCGAACGAGCACCGCCCAGTTGGCCGCAATGCGAAAACCACGCCGCTTACGCCAGTTCTGGCCGCAGAAAATGCCGAGTTTACAGTGGTTAACGGCTGGGAACGCGTTGAGTACTTTAAGCCAAATCCGGACTTCCACGTGACCTATGGCTTTGGCTTTGATGAAAGCTTCGACATTGTCGGCAAGGAAATTGAGGGTGTTCAGAACGGCGTTGGCCTGACCGAAGTCAATGGTTTCAACCGCTTTGAAATCACAGGATCAGGCGCACAAGACTTTCTTGACCGGATGATCTGTGGCCGCCTCACGCGCAAGGACGGGCGCGTTGGGCTTGCTTATCTGCTCAATGAGCATGGTATGTTGAAGGGCGAAGCGACGATTGCCAATATCCCGGCTTCGGAGCGTGGACCTGCGCGGATCTGGTACGGCTCGGCGGCGGCGTCCGAATTGCACGATATGGACTGGCTGCAAAAGCATCTTCGTGATGATGAAGACGTGCAGATCCGCTCGCTCACCAACGATCAGACGATCCTTGTCATCGCTGGACCAAAGGCGCGTGCAGTTATGCAGTCTGTCAGTCGTGCGGACTGGAGCAAAGAAGCCTTCCCATGGCTGTCGGTGCGCGAATGCTTTATCGGCTATGCGCCAGCGACGGTTATGTCGGTCAGTTTCTCAGGCGAAATGGCTTATGAAATCCATGTTCCAAACGCATCGCTCTACGCAGCCTATCTAGCGCTACGCGAAGCAGGCAAGGAACATGGTATGACGCTCTTTGGTGCCTTGGCCGTTGAATCTATGCGACTGGAAAAAGGCTATCTGCATTGGAAAGCAGACATTTTGACAGAATTTGACCCGTTTGAAACTGGTCTGGATCGCTTTGTTAAGATGGATAAACCAGATTTTGTCGGCAAGGCTGCACTAGAAAAGCGTCATGCTGCCGGCCCTAAAGTGCATCTCGTTACCTTGAAACTTGATAGCACTGATGGTCATGCACATGGTGGTGCGTCGCTGATGGATGCGGGCAAAGTTGTAGGTACGGTTTCATCTGGTGGCTGGGCGTATCGCACGGGTCTTAACCTTGCATATGCTTTCGTTAAGCCTGGCTACGAGAGTATCGGCACCAATGTTGAAATCGACGTGTCTGGCAAGATGGTCGCGGCTGAAGTTATCGAGCGCGACATCTACGATCCCAATTACGAGCTCGTAAGGGGCTGATCTTAGGGTCATGAAAGCAATAGTCTTGCGCGCCCGACGGCGCGCGCAAGCGTTTCTCAGCGTTAACTTAGCTCGTGTTTCCAAGGGGGATTTGCCCCTTTGCGCGAAACTGTAACGCGCGCAGCTTTCATTCCGTAAATCAGCGCGGCTTCTGCATCTGCTTTTGAAAGTCCGGCAATCGTGCCTTTGCTCAACAGGTTGTTCTCATGGAGAGACGCCAAAATACCTGCATTAAATGTATCGCCAGCGCCAATTGTATCTGAATTGCTTAAATCAACAGGGATCGTGGGCACATGCACGGCGTAATCCGCATGATAGGCCGTCGCGCCGTCGCCGCCTTGGGTGATTAAAACCAGCTTAACGCCCTTGCTCAATAGACCCTTCGCCAGATCGGCTATGCTGCCTTCGCCCTCAAGCCACTCCAGATCCTCATCGCTGAGTTTCAGAATGTCGCTCGCGCCGATCATCCGCGTTAGCCGGGCACGAAATGCGGTTTCATCACGGATAAAACTCGGGCGGATATTCGGGTCAAGCATCGTTACAAGATCCGAGGAAACGTCCACGAGCATTTGCTCGTAGGTCGTCGCGCAAGGGCCATAAGCTAGGGAAATACCACCAAAGAACAAAGCTTTGGTGCCTGTCGGGATCGTTGGAATATCCGCAAGTGCAAGATTGCGCAGCGCTGTGTTTTCATCAAAGAATGCGTATTTGGCTTGACCGTTTTCCAGTTGCACGAAAGCAAGTGTTGTTGGTTCATCGCTGATCGGGCAGAGGTCAAAGCTGACATGGCTTGCGTTCAAATGAGCTTTGAGCTGCGCTCCGAAGAGATCGCTCGAAAGGCCAGCGAAGAAACTGCTTGGAACACCAAGGCGCCCAAGTGCGACCGCTGTATTCATCACCGCACCACCAGAGTGAGGGACGAAACCCGTTTGGCCATCGCTCATTTCTCCGGCAACCATGTCAATAAGTGCTTCACCACAGTTCAAGATCATAGCCCGTGTCCTTTGCAAATTTGGAAGCACTGTTAGCGCTCACATTCAATGTCGGGCTGCAAATAGCACCCCGACACGAAGTTATCCAATCCTAAATGTGAAGCCGCGTTGAAATCCAGTCAAATTGACTGCGTTGCTCAATCCCCGTCGGCCACGCCATCTGCGCGGTGCTTTGCGCGGCGTGCGCGGTAGCTGGGCAGCAGGATCAGGACCACCGCAATAATCAATAAACCAAGCGTCATTGGCCGCTCCCAGATAAAGGAAATCCCATCATAGAGCTGCATGGAACGCGCGAAGTTGTTTTCCAGCATTCCGCCCAAGATGAAGCCGATCAAGAGTGGGGCCAGTGGATAGTCCGCGAACTTCAAGGCTGTCGCGCAGATGCCAAACCCGACAAGGATCAACAGCTCTGTTGCGTTGTTCTGGCCGATATATGCGCCCATTAAGGTGAAGAACAAAATGAACGGGATCAGGAAATTACGTGGGATCGAGAGAACTTTTGCGATGTAGGGGATCAAGGGCAGGTTAAGGATCAACAAAACCAAATTACCGATGAACATCGACATGATGACCGCCCAGAAAATTTGCGGCTCGTCGATCATCAAGCGTGGGCCGGGCGATACGTTCAAAGCGATAAGAGCACCCAAAAGGATCGCGGTTGTACCAGAGCCAGGGATGCCAAGCGTAAGCAGGGGAACGAAGGAGCCGGTGCAGGCGGCGTTGTTCGCAGTTTCCGGTGCCGCGAGCCCTTTGATCGAGCCCTTGCCGAATTCGGCTTGCTCTTCTTTGGTTGCGAGGTTGCGCTCAACCGCATAGCCAAGGAAGCTTGCGATGGTTGCGCCCGCACCTGGCAGAACGCCGATAAAGAAACCCTGAATCGATT
Organism: Planktotalea sp.; assembly: GCF_049680325.1. GTDB lineage: Bacteria > Pseudomonadota > Alphaproteobacteria > Rhodobacterales > Rhodobacteraceae > Planktotalea. Next base: position 1,431 of record NZ_JBAUHO010000337.1, on the reverse strand, counting down.
GGCGGCCAATGACTGGCGCAATTAGGCGTGCTTCGGTGCGCGTAATGCGTAGGTCTTTGATTTCACTGTCTGCGCTGCCGGCTTCTTTGGGTTTCAGAACCAGAAAAAGCGCTTCGGGCAAGGCAAACATCGCCATAGCAAGCGTGATAAAGCCAAAGCCTGATTGCAGGTCCATAATACCGCCTGTGAAGCGCGGTAGGCTGAACAATGCGCCTTCGCCCACTGTGGCCATGATAAGGCCGAGAACCGTCATAATCATCGCCTTGGCGACTTGCCCTGTTCCCGCAAAGGCTGCGATCGCCGATAGGCCCACCACCATCAACGCGAAATATTCAGCCGAATGGAACAATAGTGCGACAGAGGACAGCATCGGCGCGAAGATCATCAGCAAGATTGCACCGATTGTACCGCCTGCAAAACTACAGACCGCGGCAATTGTCAGCGCTTTTCCGGCTTTGCCTTGTTGCGCCATCGGGTAGCCGTCGAAACTGGAGGCCACCGTTCCCGCGACGCCAGGCGCGTTAAGCAGAATAGACGATGTAGAGCCACCGAAGATCGCGCCATAGTAAACGCCTGCTAGCAGGATCAGCGCGGCAGACGGGTCACCCATTGAAATGGCAATCGGGATCATGATTGCAATGATCGACATCGGGCCAAGGCCCGGAAGCATACCAATGAAAGTCCCGATCAGGCAGCCCGCAATAACCATCGCGAGGTTTTGGAATGACATGGCCGTTTGAAGGCCAATGAGAAGTCCCTCTAGCATGTTAGCCTCCCAAAACGCTTGGTAGTGGACGCATGTAGATGCCCAAGACCTGCTGAACCAGATACCAGACGATAATCGTTGCAACCGCTGCAACCGATATCATCAGGATCCATTTACGTTCGCCCAGAATGAACGAACCAAGGAACAAGAATGAAATTGTCGAAATGATGAAACCAACAGGGCGCAGGCATAGCGCGTAGACAGCCATCAAGGCCAGCAACATGATTGCTTGACCAAGCTTGTATTCATGCAGGCGGCGATAGTCGATCTCGGCTTCTTTGGGCTCGGATTTTTCAAAACCCGAAAGAATAACGAGGCAGGCAAAGATGCCAAGGATCGACAAGACCTTTGGAAAGGTGCTTGGCCAGATCGGGTTGCGTTTCATGAATGGGGCAAGGCCTGCGTCCATGGTGAACCAAGCCGTATAGCCGTAAGTTATACAAATACCGAGTAATATCAGTGCGATCCAGCGATCCAGCGCCATGATCTTTCCCCCCATGCAAAAAACTCAGAGCGGCGCACCGCTCTGAGATAGTGGATTACCTATTACAGGAAGCCCAGTTTCTTCATCAGATCGCCAATGACTTTTTCCTGGTTCTCAAGGAACGCACGGAAATCATCGCCGGAGTTGTGGATGTTCACCCAACCATTGCGCGCACGTACCG
>NZ_JBAUHO010000336.1:0-2167 GCF_049680325.1 Planktotalea sp. | reverse complement strand
TACGACAGCTCTGCCTTGCGCATCCGCGCCTTGCCCGTGTCGTAAATCGGGATTGCGAACTCCAGCTCCACCTGAGGTGTCAGGACCTTTTCGGTATCCCCATCCTCGCCTGCCTCGCGTTCAAATTCGGCGCCGCCGACGATTTCAAGATCGCTGACAATGCGCGTTTGATCCGTAAGACCGAATGCTGCCGCTTGGGCTTCAAGACCCAGTTTTGCCACACGCAGATCAACGCGATTTCGTAATGCCTTTGCTTCGATGTTTCCAATGTTGCCGACTGACTTGGGCAAAGCAGGCAATGCATCGGGCACATAGTAATCAACCTCGGTTCCCCAGAGGCCCATCAACCGTGTCAGTTCCTCTTTCGACTTGGTTGCATTCAGACGTGCCTTTGCGAGCTGTCCTGCCAACTCGGCATTGAACGCCTGCTCACGGGCCTGTCCTGCCTTGTTCAGAGCACCCGTCTCACCCAGCTTCCGCGCCAATTCCGATCCGGCGTCAGATGTTACTTTCGCCCGCTTGAGGTATCCAACCGCCTCAAACGCAGCTACGGACGCAATCCATGCCTGACGGGTCTGATTTGCCAGTGCGAGGGTGTCATTAACGGCACTCAGCTGTGCTTGGCGAAAGCCGGCATCAGCAATCTCTCGGCGCTGTTTGCGCGTTGTCGCATCCAGAATATTTGCGCGTATCAAACCTTCGATGGCGCGGTAGGCACCCAGTTCAGGCGCACCTATCCCCAATATGCCGATCGATACCACAGGGTTCTCTGGCGTTGATTGCTGCCATGCGTCAGCAGCGGACAATCCTACATTTGCGTAGGATCCCTGAAGCCCCTTGTTATTGAGCAATGCCACCTGAACGGCCGTATCCGCCGAGATCGTCTTGCGATGCACCATCGCATGAACTTGTTTTCTCAACGCTTCGTTTTCAGCCTGGGTTTCGGCAAAAACGGCTCGCTTCCCGATTGCAGGTGTCACCTGGCTTGCAACGTTGGCAAAGCCTGCTTTTGGCTCGGTGTAAGCACCGGGCACGGCGACCGCACAGGCCCCCAGAAACAGCGGAAAACCAGCAATCAGCGGTAATTTAGAAATACGCATCAATTCCCCTCCGACTGTTCTTCGTTGACGGTGCGCCAATCGCGTGGGCCGGTCGGGCCGCGATATGTGTATCCGGCAAGGGGATCTTGATACCGCACAGGTGACACAACGGCCGTGTTCGTAACAGCTTGTTGCGCCGCAACGACTGGTAATGGCGTTGCCGTATAGGGCAAGGGCTTGAGGTCTTGCGCGCATGCGCCAAGAGTGAGGGCCGAAGCCCCCAAAAGTATTTGAATTTTCATGGATCGTGCCTGACTGATGAACTTCGGAACCGCGTGCAAAAGCACGTGAAACGAAGGCCCTGTTAAGAGCCTTTGATCAGATCAGAAATTGGGGAGGGCGTAGAAAACCTGAAGGCTCGGTCGAGCGCGCCTGAGCTTTAAGGGGAATATAACGGTCAGCAATGCTATGCCCCACAAAAAGAGGTGCAGTCTCATTAAGAACTACAGAACTGCAAATACCGCTACAGCATTTACCCGCCGCGTGGTCCTGCCCTTCGGCACTGCCCAAAGACCCACATTTTCCTGCTGACTTACCAACCTGAGCCATATCATGGCTTTGGTGATCAGCGCCGACAGTCAAACTTTCGGGGGCGGAATGGTGGCCGCCATGCATATCAGCCGAAGCATGCGCGGCGGAGGGCGGAAGGAGCACCAAAGCAAAGACAAACGCAGCGCAAGCCAGCGTTTTTATCAATGCATATATGGATTTCACCGTGTTCATCCCTCTGGTGTGGGCAACTCGGTCCCTCCTGTCAATCCATCCAGCGCAGGAAGGTTTCCAACTTTTTCGTGCTACAAGCGCAGATGTCCCGGTGACAGGCACTTTGACCGATATGCTTCAAAGCATCCGTGCCAACATCCATCCACCCATGCCGTGCATCATCAGATTTTCGGTCAGCGAGATAAACCCAAGCGGCACATTGCTACTGCCGCCCACGCAGGCGCATTTCAGCTCTCGTTTGTCGATATAGACTGCCTTGATGACCGAAACCGCCACAATACCGCCGATGATAATTGCTACAGGGGCAGCCAGCCACAACAGCGCGCCTGCCGTCATGGCGATAC
>NZ_JBAUHO010000335.1:0-5582 GCF_049680325.1 Planktotalea sp. | reverse complement strand
TTCCAAAGCCTTTGGTCCAGTACAAGCCAACAAAGATATTTCTATTCGTGTAATGCCGGGAACAATTCACGGCATTATCGGTGAGAACGGCGCTGGCAAGTCAACGCTGATGTCGATCCTTTATGGTTTCTATAAGGCTGACAAAGGCGAGATTTTTATCGGCGGTAAGAAGACGCTGATCCCTGACAGCCAAGCGGCCATCGCCGCAGGTATCGGGATGGTGTTCCAGCATTTCAAACTGGTCGAAAACTTCTCGGTTCTGGAAAACATTATTCTAGGTGCCGAAGACGGTGCTTTATTACGTCCCTCGCTCGCCAAGGCGCGCCGCTCGCTGACTGAACTCGCGGCAGAATATGGCTTGGATGTTGATCCAGATGCGATCGTTGAAAATCTGAGCGTGGGCCATCAACAGCGCGTCGAAATCCTTAAAGCGCTCTATCGCCAAGCGGATATTCTGATCCTTGATGAACCAACGGGCGTATTGACCCCGGCCGAAGCCGATCAATTGTTCCGAATTCTCAATCGTTTGCGCGAAGAGGGTAAGACGATCATATTGATTACCCACAAATTGCGCGAAATCATGGATATCACCGATACCGTCAGCGTTATGCGCCGCGGTGAAATGACAGCCACGGTCAAAACGTCGGAAACCTCCCCTGCTGGTTTGGCAGAGTTGATGGTCGGACGTAAAGTCTTGCTGCAAGTAGACAAATCACCCGCAAAACCGGGCGCGACTGTGCTTGAGGTCGAGAATCTTCGTGTAACCGATGACAAAGGTGTTGAGCGGCTTAAAGGGATCTCGCTTGAGGTGAAAGCAGGCGAAATTCTGGGCATTGCAGGCGTTGCTGGCAACGGGCAGTCCGAATTGCTTGAAGTGCTTGGCGGGATAGCCTCCGGGACTGGCACTATCCGTGTAAATGGGCAGGACATTGACGTGTCTGGCAAGTTTTCTGACGGGCAGTCGCGCCGCGCGCGGGGCATTGCCCATGTTCCCGAGGATCGCCAACGCGAAGGGCTGATTATGGACTACATGGCGTGGGAAAACACCGCGTTCGGCTATCATCGTGATCCCGCCTATCAATCTGGCATCTTGATGAATAACGCCGCAATCCGCGCCGATACCGAAGGCAAGATGCAACGCTTTGACGTGCGCCCGCCCAATCCCAAGCTTTCGGCGAAGAATTTTTCAGGCGGCAATCAGCAGAAGATCGTTCTGGCCCGCGAGATCGAGCGAAACCCAGACCTGTTGCTGATTGGCCAACCAACGCGCGGCGTGGATATCGGCGCCATCGAGTTCATCCACCAGCAGATCGTAGCCCTGCGCGATCAGGGCAAGGCAATCTTGCTCGTCTCTGTTGAACTGGACGAGATATTTTCGCTATCGGATCGGATTGCAGTGATGTTCGATGGCCAGATAATGGGTTTCCGTGACCCAGCACAAACGGACGAAAAAGAACTGGGCCTGATGATGGCCGGTGTTGTGGAAGAGGAAGCAGCATAATGGACAAAATGCCAGCATGGGCCGACGCGGTCCTCGTTCCGCTTATTTCCCTCCTTCTCGCTGCGATCCTGTCCGCCTTGGTCATCATCGCCATTGGCGAAGATCCTGTCGCGGCCGTGCAGCTTATGGTGAAAGGTTCCCTCGGGAGCACCTATGGCTGGGGTTACACGCTTTATTACGCGACCAACTTCATGTTCACAGGCCTTGCCGTCGCTGTCGCGTTTCATGCACGCATGTTCAACATTGGCGGCGAAGGCCAAGCGATGCTTGGCGGCTTGGGCGTTGCGGTTGTCTGTCTTTACATGCCGTGGCCACATTGGTCGATTGCCTTGGTTGCGGCGACGCTATCGTCCGCGGTTTTCGGCGCTGCATGGGCGTTCCTGCCCGCCTATTTGCAGGCAAAACGTGGCAGCCATATCGTTATCACGACGATCATGTTCAACTTTATCGCGTCTGCCTTGCTAAACTATTTGTTGGTTAACGTAATGCGCCCAGCGGGCGCGATGGATCCAGCAACGGCCAAGTTTCCAGAGGTGACGCACCTTCCAACGTTGCACGACATTCTTGCCCCGTTCGGTATCGCATTTTCCAAAGCGGCCCCTGCCAACGTGTCATTGATTGTGGCGATGCTTGCCTGTGTCGCGGTGTATTTCCTGATTTGGCGCACGAAGCTTGGATATGAAATTCGCGCGTTCGGTCATTCTGAATCAGGTGCGAAATACGCGGGGATCAGCCCGGTCAAGATAACAGTGGTCGCGATGCTGATCTCTGGCGGTCTTGCCGGGATGATGGCGACGAACAACGTCATGGGCGAAAGCGAACGTCTGATTATGAATGCCACAGAAGGTGCAGGCTTCATCGGTATCGCGGTCGCCCTCATGGGCCGCTCGCATCCGCTGGGTGTCTTTCTTGCTGCGATCTTGTTCGGTTTTCTTTACCAAGGCGGTGCGGAGCTGGCGCTTTGGACTTCGATCCCACGCGAATTGATCGTCGTGATCCAAGCACTTGTCATCCTGTTTACTGGCGCGCTCGATAATATGGTGCGCATGCCGCTCGAAAAACTCTTCCTCGCTTTGCGTAAGGGAGACGCATAATGGATTTCCTTTCAATCATCCAAGTGCTCGACAGCACGGTCCGTCTTGCAACGCCGCTGCTGCTGGCTTGTCTCGCGGGGTTGTTCTCCGAGCGGGCAGGCATTTTCGACATCGGCCTCGAGGGCAAGATGCTGGCTGCTGCATTTTTCTCAGCTGCGATTGCTGCGATGACAGGCTCTGTCTGGCTTGGCCTTCTGGCTGGCATCGCTGCGTCATTGGTCCTGTCTGGCATTCACGGACTTGCCTCGATTACGTTCCGTGGCAACCAGCTTATTTCCGGTGTTGCTATTAACTTCCTAGCGGCGGGCCTCACGGTTCTCATTGCGCAGGACTGGTTCAGCCAAGGGGGACGCACGCCTTCGTTGACGGATAGCGGACGTTTCAATCCGATAGAACTGCCATTCGCCGAAGCCCTAAGCGGCGTGCCCTATTTGGGACCGCTTTATAGCGAGCTGATTTCTGGCCACTCGATCCTCGTCTACGTTGCCTTTGCCATGGTACCTTTGACTTGGTGGCTCCTGTATCGGACCCGCTTTGGCCTGCGGCTGCGTGCGGTTGGTGAAAATCCTGCAGCGGTTGATACGGCCGGCGTTTCAGTCATTGGACTTCGCTTTGCGGCAGTTGCTATTTGCGGCGTGCTTTGCGGGATTGCGGGTGCCTATCTCGCAACAGGCCTGCAAGCGGGCTTTGTCAAAGATATGACTGCAGGGCGTGGCTTTATCGCGCTGGCTGCTTTGATCTTTGCCAAGTGGCGCCCTTGGTATGCGCTGAGCGCGTGTTTGCTGTTTGGCTTTTTGCAGGCCATCGCGCTGCGCTATCAGAACATCGACCTTGGTGCGTTTACCGTCCCGGTCCAATTCATGGACGCGCTGCCGTACATTCTAACAGTTGTTATTCTTGCCGGGTTTGTCGGGAAAGCCATTCCACCGCGCGCGGGCGGCGAGCCATATGTCAAAGAAAGGTAACTGGCTTTATAGCCAGTTTGCACCGAAATCCAGAACCAGTCTAAGAAAGCAATGATCCACACCTTGTGCTTTTAGCCGTTCGCAGTTTAGGAGTGTCCATGCAAATTTATCTGCCCATAGCTGAAGTTTCGGTCAATGCATTCCTATTGCTAGGACTTGGCGGACTTGTGGGCATTCTATCGGGTATGTTTGGTGTGGGTGGCGGTTTCTTGATGACGCCGCTTCTTTTCTTTATTGGCATTCCGCCCGCCGTTGCGGTTGCGACCGAAGCCAACCAGATCGTTGCCTCGTCCTTTTCGGGTGTGCTGGCTCACGTGAAACGAAAATCGGTCGATTTCAAGATGGGCACGGTGTTGCTCGTCGGCGGTTTGTTAGGCGCGGCGCTTGGTGTTTTCGTCTTCAACTATCTCAAAAGCCTTGGACAAGTCGATCTGCTGGTCAAGCTTTGTTACGTTCTTTTCCTGGGAATTATCGGCGCTTTGATGTTCGTCGAAAGTCTGAATGCCATTCGTAAATCCAAAAAACCTGGCGGAGCGCCCAAGCGCAAGCAACGTGGCTGGATTCATGCACTGCCCTTCAAAATGCGCTTTCGCACTTCAGGTCTTTATATTTCGGTCATCCCACCACTGGTAGTTGGCGTCGCTGTTGGTATTCTTGCTGCGATCATGGGCGTTGGCGGTGGCTTTATCATGGTTCCCGCGATGATCTATCTACTGGGCATGCCAACCAAAGTGGTCGTCGGAACCTCGCTTTTCCAGATCATTTTTGTGACAGCCTTTACGACTTTGCTGCATGCTACGACGAACTATACCGTCGATATGGTGCTTGCTGTTCTTTTGCTGGTCGGCGGTGTGTTCGGGGCGCAAATCGGCACTCGGATCGGCACCCGCCTAAAGGCAGAGCAGTTGCGTATTCTACTGGCGATCATGGTCCTTGTGGTTTGTGCCAAGCTGGCCTTCGATCTGCTTTTGATGCCATCCGAGCTGTTCTCTATCGGCGCGGCGGGAGGACACTGATGCTGCGCGCTCTGGCCCTGTTGCTTGCTCTTGCGTTGCCCGCCTTCGCGCAGGAAGAAGTCGTGCTTGGCCTGTCGCAGAACAAGGTGTCGATCACGACTAATTTCGATGGCTCGGAAATTCTGATTTTCGGTGCCGTTAAGCGCGAAAGCGCTATTCCTGAAGGCGAACCCTTGGGCGTGATTGTAACGATCCAAGGCCCGTCAGAACCATTGACCGTGCGCCGGAAGGAAAAGCGTTTCGGAATTTGGATCAATACAGAGGCCGTTGAGGTCGATGCCGCGCCCAGCTTCTATGCGATCGCCGCCAGTGATAAACTGGATGAGTTGATAAGCTCGACAGAAGATTTGCGCTACAAGATTTCTATCCCTCAAGCTATTCGCTCCGTCGGCGCGCCTATGTCGGTTGCCGACGCTCAGAGCTTTTCCGAGGCAGTTATTCGTATTCGCAAAGCCAACAACCTTTTTCAGCTTCTGGAGAATTCGGTTGAGCTGAGCGAAGAAACGCTTTTTCGCACGTCGATCGCGATGCCTGCGAACCTGACGGAAGGGGCGTATAAAACGCGCATTTATCTGACGCGAAACAGCCAAGTCGTTTCAGAATATGAAACAGTGATCGACGTTCAAAAGGTCGGGCTGGAACGCTGGCTCTTTACCCTCTCACGTCAGCAGCCGTTGTTGTATGGATTGTTGTCGCTGGCCATTGCTATCATCTCAGGTTGGGGCGCTTCGGCGATCTTCACGGGCCTGCGCCGCAACTAAGCGGCTCGTTTCAGATCTCTTCGCTTTCCAGCGTTAATGTCGCTGCTGGTGCGGCGCGCAGATCATCTATGCGCAATTCACCGGTTGGGCGTGACAGTCGATTGCGCGTAACCCAGATCAAGCGTTCTTGGGCGCGGGTTATAGCTACATAAGCGAGCCGCTTCCAAAGCGGCTGTCCGGCCTCCACACGCCCCATACGCGCTGCGACAAACAAATCAGGCGCAAACACTTGCACTGTATCCCAC
>NZ_JBAUHO010000334.1:0-9155 GCF_049680325.1 Planktotalea sp. | reverse complement strand
CCCCTGGCTGGTGAGAGCCTTGGACCATACCCAAAGCCCGCTTTCGGCGCAAGTCTTTGAAATTTATTTAAGTCATTGATTTTTAATGATTTCGTTTTTGGGCTATCTCTTGACGTTGCGAGGGCTGGCACATAGTTTCGCGCAAATTTAGCTGCTGTTTTTTGCACATCTGAAAATTGGGGAACTGCCACATGCCCACCGCTGCTCAAACGCTCGAGACAATCGACGCAAAAGTAAAGCCCACCGCCTGCCTCGCGCTTGCGGATGGCACGTTGTTTTATGGCATGGGGTTCGGCGCAACGGGCACCACGGTGGCAGAGCTTTGCTTCAACACCGCGATGACAGGTTATCAGGAAATCATGACGGACCCGTCCTATGCAGGCCAGATCGTCACCTTCACCTTCCCCCATATCGGCAATACCGGCACCAACGTCGAGGATGATGAAACCACTGATCCAGTCGCGGCTGGCATGGTCGTTAAATGGAACCCGACACTGGCCTCTAACTGGCGCAACACGCAAGAACTGGGCGATTGGCTCGCGGCGCGGGGCCGTATCGCGATTGGCGGGATCGATACCCGTCGCCTCACCCGCGCAATCCGCCAGCAAGGCGCACCGCATGCGGCCTTGGCCCACAACGCGGATGGAATTTTTGACACCGATGCCCTGGTTGCGCAGGCCAAAGCCTTTGCCGGTTTGGAAGGCCTTGATCTGGCTAAGGACGTCACCTGCGCGCAAAGCTATCGCTGGAATGAAATGCGTTGGGCATGGCCTGATGGCTATCCAACGCAGGACGCCCCGAAGCACAAGGTTGTCGCGATTGATTTCGGCGCAAAGCGCAACATTCTGCGTTGTCTTGCGTCCGCAGGTTGCGACGTCACCGTGCTGCCCGCAACCGCAACCGCAGAAGAGGTCCTGGCGCACGACCCAGATGGCGTTTTCTTGTCCAATGGCCCGGGCGATCCGGCCGCTACTGGTATCTATGCTGTGCCGATGATCCAAGGCATCCTGGCTCAGGAAAATCTTCCTGTATTCGGGATTTGCCTTGGACATCAAATGCTTGCCCTCGCAGTCGGTGCCAAGACGATCAAGATGAATCACGGCCACCACGGCGCAAACCACCCTGTAAAAGATCAGGACACTGGCAAAGTCGAGATCACCTCGATGAACCACGGTTTTGCAGTGGACAGCCAGACCTTGCCCAAGGGCGTCGTTGAAAGCCATATTTCGCTGTTTGACGGCTCCAACTGCGGTATCCGCCTTGAAGGACGTCCCGTCTTTTCCGTGCAGCACCACCCCGAGGCAAGCCCCGGCCCGCAGGACAGCTATTACCTTTTCGAGCGTTTCGCCCAATACATGGCCGACGCCAAAGCCTGACATAACGGATCACTATCGCGTTCGTTAACGCGGTATTAACCCAAGCGGCCTCATAAACGGTTCGGATGCCGACGGACCGGACCCTTTTATGAGCGACTCCCGCATGCGTCGGGTCAAACTGGGCGCAACAATTGATCGAACTGACACAAAGCGCCCGCTCGGGCGTTTGCTTGTGGATCGCGGGCTAATCAAAACCTCTGATGTTCTTGCCACACTTGGGCATCAACGCTTTAGCGACGCGCAGCTTGGTCATCTTCTGTGCGCACATGGCTTGCTCAGCGAGGTCGATCTGTTTCGGACCTTGGCCTTGCAATATGATGTGCCTTTTATCACGCCAGACGAAATTCCACCCGATCCCTCCCTGCTCGCAAGCATCGAACCGCACATTGCGCTTCAAGTGCATGCGATGCCTTGGGCGCGGGTTGATGGGGTCACGCTAGTCGCAACCAGTGCGCCCGAAACCTATGAACAGGCCCTAGCAACGCTGCCCGCACATCTGCTGCCTGCCTCAATGATTATTGTCAGCCGCAAGACCATCGAACAAACCATCTGCGCGCACAGCACCTCTGCGCTTAGCCAACGCGCCGAACATCTGGTGCCCGACGATCTGAGTTGCCGAAACCTGCCTGCACAAATCAAAACGCTGCTGGCCCTACTGTTCTGCGCCCTAACTTTCGGGCTCTTCATGCAATGGTTCACCTTGGGCGGGCTCTATCGCGCTGTTTTCCTTTTTGCGATCGCCATGGTTTGCGTGGGAATTGCGATCAAAACTTCTGGCGCGCTGCTTCAGCTATTCTCAAAGGTGCCCATCCTTGCTTCGACCGCCAAGCTGCCTGAAAAACTCCCTCGCGTAAGTCTTCTCATCCCGCTGCATGATGAAAGCGACATCCTGAATACATTGCTTAAAAGGATAGATTTATTGACCTATCCCAAGGCCCTGCTTGATGTCATCCTTGTGGTAGAGGCCGATGATGTACGTACGCGCGATCATCTTGCACAGGCCGACCTGCCGTTCTGGATGCGCATGCTGATCGTTCCCAAGGGCCAGATCATGACCAAGCCGCGCGCGATGAACTATGCCCTGCCCTTTTGCCAAGGCGACATCATAGGCATTTACGACGCCGAAGATGCGCCGCATCCCGAACAAATTTCGGATGTTGTCGCCGCTTTCAACAGCCAGCCGGCCAATGTTGCCTGCGTTCAGGCCGTGCTTGATTTCTACAACGCCAAGGCCAACGCGCTTTCGCGCTTTTTCGCCATCGAATACGCCACTTGGTTCCGTCTGATCCTGCCGGGCGTCGCACGTCTCGGATTTGCGATCCCGCTTGGAGGGACCAGCGTCTTTTTCAGACGCGCCGCACTGGAAAAACTACATGGTTGGGACGCCCATAACGTGACAGAGGATGCCGACCTCGGCATCCGCCTTGCCCGCGCGGGCTTTCGCACGATCTTGATTGATTCCGTTACGCTGGAAGAAGCCAACAACCAACCCTGGCCCTGGATCAAGCAACGCTCGCGCTGGCTCAAAGGGTACCTCATTACCTATTTCACCCACATGCGCCGCCCGATCCGCCTGCTTTTCGAACTCGGTGTGTGGAAGTTCATCGGCTTTCAGGGCTTCTTCCTTTCGGCAATCAGCCAATACATGCTTGCCCCGATGATCTGGTCCTGCATGCTGATTTACCTCGGTGCCCCGCAATGGATCGAGGGCGTGTTGCCGCGTGATCTTCTTGCCAGTCTCATGGTCACTTTTCTGGTCATGTGGTGCATCAGCACAAGCGTTTATATCACCGCCGTCGCAGGCGAAAAACACCGCCACCTGATACCTTGGACACTCTGCATGAGCGTCTATTTGGCCCTTGGCACTTTAGCTATCTACAAAGGCGCGTGGGAACTGGTAACACGCCCGTTCTATTGGGAAAAAACCGCGCATGGGCATAGTGAGGGCGCGCTCGATCAGGACGGCTCGGCAGAGCCGGCATCCAGCTTGAGCCGGGTCACAAAGGCAACCGAAATATGATCGCGCAGCGCTTGGCAGGCACCATCTGCATCGCGGCGCGCAATCGCTTCGACGATCGCATTATGTTCTTCCATCGCGACCTCGCCGCGCCCTTCAGCGGCCAAAGACGTCGTCGCCATCAGCGCCATCGAGCGATGCACCAACCCCAGCTGACGCACCAAAAAACGGTTGTGAGAGGCCAGATGAATTTGCTTGTGAAATCTTCGGTTTGCCCGCGACAGGGCCGAGGGATCACGCATCAACTTGCGATCCTCTTCCACCATTTCGCGCAGGACCTGGACTTCCTCTTCTGTCGCATGCTGCGCAGCAAGACGCGCGGCCAAGCCCTCCAGCTCGGCGCGAACGACATAAAGCTCGGACATCTGATTGTGCGACAAGGAGGCCACGATCAAGCTGCGCCCGTCGCGCGTCAAAAGGCTCTGGGTTTCAAGCCGTTGCATCGCCTCGCGGATCGGCGTGCGTGACACGCCAAAGCGTTCAGCAAGATCGTTTTCAACCAACCGGTCACCGGGTTTAAAAACGCCGATATCAATCGCTTCAAGGATGAGGGAATAAGCATCCGTCTGCCCCGTTCTCGTCTGGCTCATCACTTTCTCCTGCTCTTGGATTTCGCGCAGACTATGCCCTGCCCGACGCACGATCAACCTGTTGTCGCGCCGCAGGTTTAGCGCTAGCCTTACATCATGCCAAAAGACCATTTCTCACACGTGCAAACATGGGTCTTCGACCTTGATAACACGCTCTATCCGCCGCACATGCGCCTCTTCGACCAGATCGAGGTGCGCATGACGGCCTATGTTATGCAGGCCCTCGGCGTTGACCGTGCAGAGGCCGATCATCTGCGCTCGCATTATTGGCGGACCCACGGCACAACCCTTGCCGGCTTGATGCGCGAACATGACGTGGATCCGACGCCCTATTTAACCGATGTACACGACATAGATTTTAGCGTGCTGGCCCCCGATCCCGATCTGCGCCGCGCGATCAGCGCACTGAACGGACGCAAGATCGTCTACACCAATGGCTGCGCACCCTACGCGGAAAATGTGCTCAACGCGCGCGGCCTCGACGGGCTATTTGATGCGATCTACGGGGTCGAGCATGCAGAGTTCCATCCAAAACCAGACGCTGCCGCCTTTGAAACAGTGTTTGCCAAGGATGGCGTAACCCCTGCGAACGCCGCCATGTTCGAGGATGATCCGCGCAACCTTGCCGTGCCGCATGCGCTTGGCATGCGCACAGTCCTCGTCACGCCAGAACCTGATCCACAGGATCACATTCATCATCATACCGATGATCTTGCGGGTTTTCTGCGCCAGTTGATTTAGAATTGCGGCGATTTGCCAGTGGCATGCACCGCTCAAAAGCCTATCTCTAAGATAGGTATGGAGAGTGAAATGGATCACGACATCATCATTTCGGGTGGCGGTATAGCGGGGCTGACAGCCACAGCCGCCTTTGCCAGCGCTGGCTTTGATGTGCTTTGCGTTGACCCTGCGCCGCCCGTTACCACCCGCGACGCGCAGGGCGCGGATTTACGCAGCACCGCGTTCTTGCAACCCGCACGCCAGCTTCTTATGGATGTCGGCCTTTGGGATCGCCTCGAGACGCACGCCGCGCCTTTGCAGATCATGCGCATCATTGATGCAGGCGGCGAAGAGCCACTGGCGCGCACCTCCAAAGAATTCAACGCTGCCGATATCTCCGATCTGCCGTTTGGCTGGAACCTACCCAACTGGCTCTTGCGCCGCGAAATGGCGGCACATTTGGAAGGCCTGCCCAACGTAACCTATCGCACTGGCGTCCGGGCCAAGACACTTTTTACCCGCACCGCAGAGGCACGCGTCGGTTTCAGCGATGGAACGCGCGCAAAATCACGGCTGGTTATCGCCGCTGACGGTCGCGGCTCACCCATGCGAGAGGCCGCAGGTATCACCGTAAAAACAACGCGTTATGGACAAAAGGCGCTGGCATTTTCCGTGACCCATGAAATGCCGCACGAAAACGTATCTACAGAAATCCATCGCACTGGTGGTCCTTTCACCCTCGTTCCGCTCCCTGATTTTGACGGCAAGCCCAGCTCTGCTATCGTCTGGATGGAAGAAGGGCCAAAAGCCAAAGCGCTGGCCGAAATGGACGCGGCGCAGTTTGAGGACGCCATGAACATCCGCTCCTGCGGTGTGCTGGGCCATCTTACGCTGAATTCCGCGCGCACGATTTGGCCGATCATCAGCCAACACGCAGAGCGCCTTGGCGGCGAACGGCTCGCGCTGGTTGCAGAGGCCGCGCATGTCATTCCGCCCATCGGCGCGCAAGGGCTGAATATGTCGCTGAATGATCTCAAAGCACTGCGTGATCTGGCCGTGGCACGCCCCGAAGGGCTGGGCGATGCTGCGATGCTTGATGCTTATCACAAGGCGCGCATTAATGACATCAAGCTGCGCGTTGCGGGTATCACGATGTTGAACCGCACGTCCATGCTATCTGCCCGCCCCTTGCGCGATGCACGCGCGGCGGGGCTGAATGCGCTCTATTCCTTCGCACCCTTGCGTAAATCCATCATGCAAATGGGCCTCGGCGCGCGCGGGTAAGGTGCGTGATCTCACGCACCTTGCGTTTTACAGCACCTGATCTAGCACCTTGCTCAAACGCGCAACCGTGCCGTCCACATCATAGAGCTTGTCCAGACCGAACAGCCCCAAACGGAAGGTGCGGAAATCATCCGGTTCATCACAGGCTAGCGGAACGCCTGCCGCAATCTGCATCCCCAGTGCTGCAAATTTGCTGCCGTTCTGGATCGCGGGATCATCGGTATAGCTGACCACAACGCCCGGCGCGCCAAAACCATCCGCCGCAACCGAAGTTATTCCTTTGCCCTTCAAATAGGCCCGCACCGCATCGCCAAGCTGCCATTGCGCCGCTTGCAGCTTGTCAAAACCGTATTCCTTGGTTTCCGTCATCGTATCGCGGAACGCGCGCAGCGCATCGGTTGGCATGGTCGCGTGATAGGCATGGCCGCCAATCTCATAAGCCTGCATGATCTGGTACCATTTTTTGAGATCAATCGCGAAACTGTCCGACGTGGTTTCTTCCAAACGCGTCAGGGCACGCTCGGACATCATCACCAAACCTGCCGAGGGTGAAGCAGACCAGCCCTTTTGCGGCGCGGAAATCAGCACATCAACGCCCGTTGCTTTCATATCGACCCAAGCGCAGCCGGAGGCGATGCAATCAAGCACCATCAACGCACCGACCTCATGGGCGGCGCTGGCCAATGCGGTGACATAATCATCAGGCAGGATCACACCCGCCGAAGTTTCCACGTGCGGTGCGAAAACGATCTGTGGTTTCTGCTCGCGGATCGCAGCAACGACATCATCAATCGGTGCAGGCGCAAATGGCGCGCGGCTGTCATTACCCGTCTGGCGCGCTTTCATCACGGTGCAGCTTTCGGTTAAACCACCTGTCTCGATGATCTGGCTCCAGCGATAGGAAAACCAGCCATTCCGCACGACCAGCGCGTGGGTTCCACGAACAAACTGCCGTGCGACTGCTTCCATCCCGTAGGATCCGCCACCGGGCACCAATGCGACGCCCTCAGCGTTATAAACCTCTTTCAGCATCGCGGAAATATCAGTCATCACCCCCTGAAACGCTTTACTCATGTGGTTAAGCGAACGATCCGTGAAGACCACCGAGAATTCTTCAAGGCCATTAGGGTCAATCGTATCAAGCAATGCGGGCATATCCGTCTCCATATCTCAAGTTGTCCCTGTGCTAGCGCGAAGCGGCGGACTTGGCAAAGTCTACTTTCGCATACCTAGCCCAGCGGCCCCGGCCTACGTTCCTCGCTCAGCAGCACGTTCGCCTCGACGTTGCCCGCACCGGGCAGGGTCATGATCCGTCGGCGTAGCACGCGTTCAAAGTCCGGGATGTCACGCGCAACAACGCGCAGGCGGTAATCATACATGCCCAAAACATGCTCGATCGTTTGCACTTCGGGGATCGCGCTCACGGCACGTTCGAAATCCTCAAGGCTGACGCGCCCCTTGGTGGCCAGCTTCACGCCAAGGAAAACAGTCACGCCAAAGCCCAGCTTTTCATGATCCAGCACCAAACGACGCCCGCGAATCGCACCGATATCATGCAAACGTTTCACCCGCCGCCACATCGCGGGTTGGGACATATCAAAACGGCGTCCAAGCGCCCCTGCCCCAAGCGTGGCGTCCTGTGCCAAGGCGCGCAAAATCTTGCGATCAATCTCGTCAAGTTCGATCATAGCGGCAGCGCCTCGCCCTGTTTGATCCGCGCCACATGCATCAGCGCTTCAATGTCGGCGATATGTGGCAGGGTCAAAATCCGCTCGCGGTAGATTTGCTGGTAATGCGCCATATCGCGCGCGATCACGGACAGACGCACATCGACGCGGCCCAAAAATGTCTGGATCTCGATAACATGGCGCACCTCGCGTGCGGCCTCAATGAAATCATCAAAGGCACGCGTTTGCGTCTTATCCAGCGTGATGCGCAGGCTCACCTCAACCGCATAGCCTAGCGCCTGCCAGTCAATCACCGCCTGCTGCCCGCCCAGCACACCAGAGGCCTGCATCTTTTCAATGCGTCGCCAACAGGTCGCAGCCGTTAGATCACAGCGCGCCGCAAGCTCTGCATTCGGCAATTCGGGCGCGGCCTGCATCTGCCGCAGTATGCGCCGATCTACGTCATCCAGCATGATATTCACTCATTTCACTAATTACGCGAATGAAAATTTCCTTATACGGGAATTACATCGCAGATCAGGAAAGTTCAACATCGCAATTGGCGTAAATTCCGCTCAATAGCTGATTCCAAACTTAAAGGACTACACCCATGCGCGTTTATTATGATCGTGATTGCGACGTTAACCTCATCAAAGAAGCCAAAGTTGCCATTCTCGGCTATGGCTCACAAGGTCACGCGCACGCGTTGAACCTGCGCGACTCCGGCGCGAAGAACGTAGTTGTTGCGCTTCGCGACGGCTCCCCTTCCAAAGCGAAAGCCGAAGGCGAAGGCCTGAAAACCATGGGCATCGCAGAAGCAGCTGCCTGGGCTGACGTAATCATGTTCACAATGCCCGACGAACTTCAGGCAGAAACATACAAGAAATACGTGCACGACAACATCCGTGAAGGTGCGGCAATCGCTTTTGCACACGGCCTGAACGTACACTTCGGCCTGATCGAGCCTAAAGAAGGCATCGACGTCATCATGATGGCGCCAAAAGGTCCGGGCCACACAGTGCGCGGCGAATACACCAAGGGCGGCGGCGTGCCTTGCCTTGTTGCGGTAGACAAAGACGCATCCGGCAAAGCGCTGGAAATCGGTCTGTCCTATTGCTCTGCTATCGGTGGCGGTCGCTCTGGCATCATCGAAACCAACTTCCGTGAAGAGTGCGAAACAGACCTCTTCGGCGAACAGGCCGTTCTCTGCGGTGGCTTGGTTGAATTGATCCGTTGCGGCTTTGAAACACTTGTTGAAGCGGGCTACGCACCAGAAATGGCGTATTTTGAATGCTTGCACGAAGTGAAGCTGATCGTAGACCTGATCTATGAAGGCGGCATCGCGAACATGGATTACTCCATCTCCAACACAGCCGAGTACGGCCAGTACGTCACAGGCCCACGCATCTTGAAGTACGACGAAACAAAAGCGCGTATGAAAGAAGTGTTGCAGGACATCCAGCAGGGCAAATTCGTTCGTGACTTCATGCTTGAAAACGCC
>NZ_JBAUHO010000333.1:0-1860 GCF_049680325.1 Planktotalea sp. | reverse complement strand
GACGCTTTGATCAGATCGCTAACAAGGCTTTCCAGCTTTGCACGTGTCAGCTTCATCACCATGTGAAGCGGCTGGCCACCCTTAGGATCCATAGAGATGAACGGCTGGTTGATCTCGGTCTGGTTGGCAGAAGACAATTCGATCTTCGCCTTTTCGGCAGCTTCCTTCAAACGCTGAAGCGCCATTTTGTCTTTGGTCAGGTCAACGCCGTTCTCTTTTTTGAATTCATCCGCGAGGTAGTTGACGATGCGCATGTCAAAGTCTTCACCGCCAAGGAATGTATCGCCGTTGGTGGATTTTACTTCGAAGAGGCCGTCGTCGATCTCAAGGATTGTAACGTCGAATGTACCGCCACCAAGGTCATAGACCGCGATGGTTTGTGTGTTTTCTTTATCAAGGCCGTATGCCAGCGCTGCCGCTGTAGGCTCGTTGATGATGCGCAGCACTTCGAGGCCGGCAATCTTGCCAGCGTCTTTTGTTGCTTGGCGCTGTGCGTCGTTGAAGTACGCAGGAACGGTGATAACCGCTTGCGTCACATCTTCGCCGAGATAGCTTTCTGCTGTCTCTTTCATTTTACCGAGAATGAACGCAGAAATCTGGCTTGGGGAGTACTTCTCACCCTTGGCTTCGATCCATGCGTCGCCGTTACCACCGTCAACGACAGAGAACGGCAGGTTTTTCATGTCTTTGTTCAGGTGCTCGTCGTCAAAACGGCGACCGATCAGGCGCTTCACGCCAAAGACTGTGTTGTCCGGGTTTGTAACGGCCTGGCGTTTCGCAGGCTGGCCGACAAGGCGCTCGTCATCAGTGAAGGCGACGATCGACGGTGTCGTGCGCGCGCCTTCAGCGTTTTCGATCACGCGCGGCTGGGAGCCATCCATGATAGAAACGCAGCTATTTGTTGTTCCAAGGTCAATACCAATAATTTTGGCCATGTTTTCGATCCCTTTTTATCTTCAAGGCGATGTCACGAGACGCAAACCCGTTACGGCATCCGCGCCTCGATTGGTTAGCCAGTTCACATTGCTGCAAACTGACGTTCGAGGGGTATATAAGGAGCACAAATCGGTGCTGCAAGCGTTGCACCGCAACTCATTTTGAGTTTTCGCTGCGATAAGGCGTTTTTTTGCGCTTAAGGTGTAAAAGGGGTTAAAAATCACATGGAAAAGCTAAGCATCAGAGGCTTTGACGTTTATAAGGGTCTGCTTGGCTTGAATGAACAGATGGCGTTGATTGACGCGATCCGTGATGTCGCCAAATGCGCCCCGATGTTTTCGCCGATGACGCCATACGGCAAACCCATGCGCGTCAAGATGACTTCGGCAGGACAGTTTGGCTGGGTCTCTGATCGCGCCGGATATCGCTATTCTGAAAAACATCCAAACGGTGAAAGCTGGCCAGCGATTCCGACGCAAGTTCTGGATATCTGGGAGCAGGTAAGTGGATCGGTGCGTGCGCCTGAGTGTTGTTTGGTTAACTATTATGGCGAGGACGCCCGCATGGGCATGCATCAAGATCGCGACGAGAGTGATTTTTCCCAACCCGTAGTTTCGATCTCGCTTGGCGATGACGGGCTGTTTCGGATTGGTAACCCGGAACGCGGCGGAAAGACTGAATCGATTTGGCTGAATTCGGGCGATGTCGTTGTCATGGGCGGCGATGCGCGGTTGATCTATCATGGTGTGGATCGGATTCGCTTTGGCTCTTCACGGTTGCTGGAAAAAGGTGGTCGGCTCAATCTGACTTTGCGTGTTGTGCGCTAGTTGATAAATTTGCGCGTTTCGGTGAGGGTTTTCAGGGTCTGTAGCTCTGCGCGGATCCAATTGCGTAGACGTTGAACCGCAGGTGTTGTTTCCAAAC
>NZ_JBAUHO010000332.1:0-2328 GCF_049680325.1 Planktotalea sp. | reverse complement strand
AAAGCAGACCACGCGGGCATCATCGGGCAGTTTGGGCGCACGAAAATAGTTGCTCGGAAAAGGGTTGGTATCATACTTGAACGAAACAACCCATTCGGGCGGAATGTAGGCAAAGCAGTTGTTGTCCATCGCCTTATGCGATGTATAGCGCTGCTCTGATCCGCGTGCTTTTTCCACTTCCGCGTAAGGGTTTGCCGCGAGATCATTGTAGAGAAACGGATGCGCTTCGGGATCAAAGCGAAAGACCGAACCATGGCCCGTCGGGCGCCCCTTTCGCTTTTCCGTCCAATCATGGCGCATCGCGATCTTGCCGGGGGCCATGTCATAAATGTCATCAAGCCCCCCTGTGATTACAACATCCAGATCAAAGCCCAGAACCGGGCCTTCGAGATCGGGGATCAGATCAGGCTTGAAGAGCGAGGTCTTTCGCATCGCGCCTTGTCGATTGGCCACGGCAAGCGCTGCATTCATCGGCTCAAGGAAGGGTTCGCTTGGCAGGTCCAGCACTTCGATATCGGGGTGAAAGCCGTCCGAATTTTCGGTCATACAGATAAAACGGATCGGGCGCGTCATATTCCGGCGCACGCCGGAATAAAGCCGGTTCACATATTCAGGGCCAAAAAGTGTACCCCATTTGATGCAGACGATAGTTGCGGCGTGCATATGCGTGTCCCTGAAATGAAAAAGGCGTCTGGGGCGGATACCCCAGACGCCTGTTTTTGGAAAGGGGCCGCTTAGGCCGCCGGCATGCGCTGCTCGACGATTTCCGCCCACCAGCTTGCACCGACGGGGCTGGCCTCATCGTTGAAATTGTATTCAGGGTGATGCACCATAGCCGTATCGCCGTTGCCCACGACGATATAGGCACCGGGGCGCTCTTCCAACATAAAGGCGAAATCCTCGCCGCCCATCACCAGGGGTGCATCTTGCGTCGGTTTGCCAGAGACAGTTTCAGCGACCTTGGCGGCGAATTCCGTTTGTTCCTGTGAATTCACCATCACCGGGTAGTTGCGCTGGTAATCCAGATTGATGGTGCCGCCAAAGGTGGCTGCAACCCCTGCGCAAATTTCACCCATACGCTGTTCGGTCAGATCGCGCACCTCGGGCGAAAGCGTGCGCACGGTTCCCTTGATATGCACTTTTTGCGGGATCACGTTATGCGCCTTGGACGAGGTTTCAAACGAGGTGACAGAAACAACCACTTGCAAGGTCGGATCCACGTTGCGCGAGGCAATCGTTTGCAAGGACAGCACAAGTTGGCAGGCCATAACTGTGGTATCAATGGTTTCTTGCGGCTTGGCCGCGTGACCACCGCGCCCCTCCAGCTCGATCTCGAAAATATCGGCAGCTGCAAAGAACGGGCCAGAGCGGATCGCGAATTCACCGACAGGCAGACCGGGCCAGTTGTGCATGCCATAGACTTCCTGAATACCGAAACGATCCATCATACCGTCATCACACATCTCTTTGCCGCCGCCGCCACCTTCTTCGGCAGGTTGGAAAATCACGACGACCGTGCCATCGAAATTGCGCGTCTCGGCAAGATATTTCGCAGCGCCCAGCAGCATGGCCGTATGACCGTCATGGCCGCAAGCATGCATCGCGTCGGGGGTCTTGGAGGCATACTCAAGGCCGGTTTGTTCATGGATCGGCAATGCGTCCATATCGGCGCGCAGGCCAATGACCTTGCCAGAGCTGTTTTGCTTGCCTTTGATAACACCGACAACACCCGTGCGGCCAATGCCAGTCACGATCTCGTCGCAACCAAAGGCTTTCAGCTTGTCCGCGACGATGCCAGAGGTGCGGTGCGTTTCGAACAGGATTTCGGGATGTTCATGCAGATCACGGCGCCACTCGGTGATTTCGGGCAGCATTTCGGCTAGGCGGTTCTTGATGGGCATCTTGGTAGCTCCTCTAAGCAGCAGGCATTCGCGCTTCAACCATACCGGCAAGCCATGAGCAGCCAGCAGGAATCGCGCTATCGTCAAATACATATTCCGGGTGATGGACCATCGCGCCCTCTTCACCGTTTCCAAGGAAGATATAGGCCCCGGGTCGCGCCTCTAGCATGTAGGCGAAATCCTCGCCTGCCATGATTGGCGGTGTGTTGTCATCAACCGCGCCCTCGCCTGCAACTGCACGCGCAACATCTGCGGCAAAAGCTGTGTTCTCATCCGTGTTTACGGTGACAGGATAGCCGCGTTCATATGCGATATCGACGGTGCATTCATAGGCCTCGGCCGTTGCACTTACGATCTTCGCAAAGCGCCGCTGCATCAGATCACGCACATCAGGATCATGGGTGCGCACTGTGCCGCCAAGCTGTAC
>NZ_JBAUHO010000331.1:0-7738 GCF_049680325.1 Planktotalea sp. | reverse complement strand
TACAGCGCTGGCCAGTTTTATCATCCTGCGCCAGATTACGACGTTGCGCATTGCCTTGGCATTGTCGATTGGCGCGATCGGGGCCCTTTGGGTGATTTTTCGCGCGGATTGGGCAGCCTTTACAGCCTTTCGAATTGGGTCAGGCGAGATCATCTATTTCTGGGGCTGCGTTTGCCATGCGATCTATGTCCCCTTGGTGCGCCTTTTGAACCGCGGCGAAAGCGCAATGCTTTTCTCGTTCGGCACCACCTGCGGGGGGACATTTGCATTGCTGTTCTGGAGTGCGGAAAGCCTGACAAGCACGGACTTTGCAGCGTTGCCCCGGATCGTTTGGATCACTATCGTCTATGTTGCGGTGTTTGCGACGGCGACGACTTTTGTTCTGACCCAGTTCGCATCGCTCAGGCTGCCCGGCGCAAAGGTGATGGCTTATACCTATCTCACACCATCTTGGGTGATTTTGTGGGAAATCGCCCTTGGCCATGGTACACCGCGTGGATTGATTTTGGTGGGCGTCGGCTTGACGGTGCTGGCGTTGATTGTTTTGTTGAAAGATGAAGACACAAGGGGGCGTTATGGCCGATTACAAGACGTTGATTGACGCGGAAATCTGGGCGTTCATCGAAAAAACCGACAGCCACTATCCACCTGAAACAGCGACCTTTGGTGTCGAGGATCAGCGTCGCATCTACGATGAAATGTGCGCGGCTTTTCGTGTTGCCTACCCGATTGGTGTGAGCGCAATTGATCGTGACTATGGCGGTGTCCCCTGTCGTCACTACACATCTGGCACCGCTGATGTCGCCGTTATGTACTATCACGGCGGCGGTTTCGTTGTCGGCGGATTGGAAAGCCAT
The DNA here is from genome assembly GCF_049680325.1 of Planktotalea sp. Taxonomy (GTDB): domain Bacteria; phylum Pseudomonadota; class Alphaproteobacteria; order Rhodobacterales; family Rhodobacteraceae; genus Planktotalea. The sequence continues at coordinate 6,881 of NZ_JBAUHO010000331.1, read as the reverse complement.
GACGATGTCTGCGCAGAGATATGCGCGGCATCCGGGTTTGATGTGATTTCCGTAGACTACCGAATGGCACCCGAACATAAGCACCCCGCGATGTTTGAGGATGCGATGGCCGCGACGCGTGCGGTCGCTGACGAACTTGGCAAACCTTTGGTGCTGTGCGGCGATAGCGCGGGCGGAAATCTGGCGGCTGCAGTGTCACACATGGCGCGGGGTACGGGCCTTGATATTCGCGGGCAGGTCCTGGTCTATCCGGGGCTTGGCGGCGATTACAACAAAGGCTCCTATGTGGAGTATGCCGATGCACCGATGCTGACGCGGGATGATATCGTCATCTATAAAAACGTGCGTCTGGCCGGGGAAGAACCTGTCGGCGATCCGCGCTACGCACCGCTTCATGATAGCGATTTCGCGGGCCTACCGCCAACGGTAATCAACACAGCGCAATGTGATCCGCTCAGCGATGACGGCGTGGACTACCAGCGCGCCTTGAAGGCGGCTGGCGTGCCCGTCCACCATGTTGACGAGCCGGGTCTGGTGCATGGCCACATGCGCGCGCGGCACATGTCCGCGCGTTCATCGGCGAGTTTTGAACGGATCAAGGAGGCGGTGACAGCATTGGGCAAAGGCAAGTGGCCCTATGCCTAGGCATTGTGCGCTACCTGTAAAGCGCGCAGCGAAATCTTCAATCAGGACTTCACAGGGTCAGGCCATTTGAATATTCCAGCGGCAACGCGCAAGCTTAAGCCCATGACGATCACCTGTACTAAAGATGGACAAAGCCGAAGCTTTATCGTTCAGAGCGAGAAAATCTTCCTGCCGCGACCCGATCATCGCATGATGATTATGCGACTTGGAGGCATCAAGGATGAAGCCGTGCGGAAAGCGAAAATTGCGGAAGCGCATGCAGATCTGCAGTATCGGGGCTACGGAAACTCTATTGTTGTAAATTTTTGAAGGTGCTTATTCTCAGGCCCGTTTCCGACTAAAGGAACGGGTCTGCCTTCATCGTCTCGGGCACGTCCGCGCCCAGTCGTTTCAGGATCGTCGGGGCAAGTTGTAACTGGTGCAGATGCGTATCCGCTGAAGGCCCTCTGGCGTCGCCAAAGTAATAAAGCGCGAATTCCTGTTGCAGCGGATCGCGCGCACCGTGATGACCGCGTGCGTCCTGGCCGTGATCTGCGGTCACCATCACCTCATACCCCATTTCGCGCCAGCGCGGGATGAAGGGTGCCAGCATCTCATCCATGACGAAACAGGCGTGATCCATTTCATGGCTTTCATGCTGGAACCGATGGCCCATGCTATCAAGTGTGCAGGTGTGCAATATGCCATAGTTCAGATCGAACCGCCCGCAAAGATTGGTTAGGGTCGCGAAGAGATCAATGTCTGAGGGCGTCATCTGATTGGATGCGCCATACCCGGTCATCGTGTGAAAGCGGCCATGATTGATCGTTGCGCTTTCGGGTTCGTCATACTCGATATCACGTACGAAATCGAAAGGGTGGCGGTTGAAAAATTCCGACCAGAAGGAATGGGTCACGGCACCCGTTACACCACCAGCCTTGCGAATTTCTGAAAACAGATCGGGCTTGCTAATACGAAAGACATTCCCGTTGCCTGTGCAGCCATGTTCCTGCGGTGTGACGCCAGTATGGATCGACGCATAGCAAGACGCAGAGATCGACGGCAGCACAGAGGACATTGTCCATTTCTGCGCATCGCCGCTATCGACCCATCCTTCCAAATTGCCGAAGAGACGTGACCAGTTTCTAAGCGGCACGCCATCAAGGATGATAAGGAGCAGTTTGCGATCCATTGGAGCCTCCGGCGGGAGTTTAACTGGCAAAATGAAGCCGTTTAGTTTCCAGCGCTTTGCATTTTACGGGTTGCGATGACGTTTTCGAGCCAACCGATTTTCATCTCTGGAACCGAGCTGAGCAATAGATCGGTGTAGTCATCAAAGGGCGGGCTGAGCACCTCGGATTTGGTGCCATAACGCACGACTTTACCTTGGTACATGACCGCGATGCTGTCTGCGATAGCGCGCACCGTCGCGAGATCGTGGGTGATGAAAAGATAGGCCACATCTTCGCGTTTTTGCAGGTTGAGCAGCAGTTTCAAAATGCCGTCCGCAACAAGTGGATCAAGCGCCGATGTGACCTCATCACAAATGATTAGCTTGGGTTTGGCTGCCAGTGCGCGGGCAATACACACGCGCTGCTTTTGGCCACCGGAAAGTTCGGCGGGATAACGATCAATAAAGCCGTCACCCATCTCGATCTCTTCAAGCAGTTCCGCAATGCGTTTGCGCTTTTCCGCACCTTTCATCCCGAAGTAGAATTCCAGCGGGCGACCGATGATCGTTCCGACCGTCTGGCGCGGGTTCATCGCAACATCGGCCATCTGGTATATCATCTGCAATTCACGCAGATCCTCGCGCGAGCGGCTGGGTTGATCGGGCGTCAAAGTGCGATCCGCAAATTCGATGCTTCCGTCGCTTGGTGCCAAAAGGCCCGTAATAACCCGCGCGAGCGTGGATTTGCCGGAACCGGATTCACCCACGACCGCCAGTGTCTGACCTGGCGAGATATCGACGCTTACATCGTGCAAAACATCAAATTTCGTACCGCGATACCGTGCGGTGATGTTCTTGGCGCGCAGGATTGGCTCAACCGGCGTCTTTTCTTCGTGCTTGATCGAACGCACAGAGACCAGCGCTTGTGTATATTCTTCCTGCGGGTGGTTAATGATCTGATCGACTGAACCGTATTCGACCATCTCGCCCATTTTCAGAACCATTATGTCGTCACTGACCTGCGCCACAACGGCGAGATCGTGGGTGATATAAAGGGCCGCAACGCCCGTGTCGCGGATCGCTTCCTTGATTGCAGCGAGCACGTCGATCTGGGTGGTTACATCAAGGGCTGTGGTTGGCTCGTCAAAAATCACCAGATCAGGCTCGGGGCAAAGCGCGAGCGCGGTCATGCAGCGTTGCAACTGTCCACCAGACACCTGGTGTGGATAGCGCGAGCCGATGTTGTCAGGATCGGGCAGGCCGAGTTTATCGAAAAGCCCACGCGCTTTGGCCTCTGCATCCGCTTTGCTGAATTTGCCTTGGCTGACGGCGGCTTCAATCACTTGGTCCATGATCTTCTTGGCAGGGTTGAAGCTGGCAGCGGCGGATTGCGCAACATAGGTCACTTCTGCACCGCGTAGCTTGCGCAAATCGGCGATGCCACCCTGAAGGATGTCACGCCCGTTGACCCAGACCTCACCACCGGTAAGTTCCACGCCGCCGCGTCCATATCCAAGCGCGGACAGGCCGATCGTCGACTTGCCAGCGCCGGATTCACCGATCAAACCAAGGACTTTGCCCTTTTCCAGTTCGAAATCCACGCCATGGACGATTTCGATCTTATGGGGCTTGGCATCTGGTGGATACACCGTGGCACCAATTTTCAGACCGCGTACTTTGAGTAAAGGATCGCTCATTATCCGCGCCCTCCTTTGAGAGAGGTTGTTCGGTTCAGGATCCAGTCCGCAACAAGGTTTACCGAGATTGCGAGCGTCGCGATTGCAAAGGCAGGGATCAATGCAGCCGGGATGCCATAGACGATACCGTCTTTGTTTTCTTTCACGATTCCGCCCCAGTCTGCGCCGGGTGGTTGGACACCAAGGCCAAGGAAGGAGAGCGTCGAGACGAAGAGAACCGCAAAGATAAAGCGCAGGCCCATTTCAGCAACCAGCGGCGAAAGGGCATTCGGCAGGATTTCACGGAAGATGATCCATGAACGCCCCTCGCCGCGCAGCGTCGCCGCTTCGACGTAATCCATAACGTTGATGTCCACCGCGACAGCGCGTGAAAGGCGATAGACGCGGGTGGAATCGAGCAGGCCCATAACGAGGATCAAAACCGGAATGGTGACAGGCATCACAGACAAAACAACAAGAGCGAAAATCAGCGATGGGATCGACATAATCAAATCGACAAAGCGCGAAATAGCCTGATCGACCCACCCCCCCGTGACGGCCGCAAGCAGCCCAAGGCAAGAACCCAGCGTAAAGCTGAGGATCGTTGCCGCAGTGGCGATAAAGATAGTCGTGCGCCCGCCGTAGATCATCCGGCTAAGCAAGTCGCGCCCGATGCTATCCGTGCCAAGCCAATGCTTGGCTGAGGATGGCTCCCAGACATCACCGACAGCATCGGCCATGCCATAGGGGGCAATCCAAGGTGCGAAGATAGCGATAAAGAAATAGAGACCGGTGAAAAACAGGCCGATGAGGGCGGATATGGGGATATTTTTGAACATGTCCGTTCCTCCTATTTCGGGTGCCGCAGACGCGGATTTGCAAGAATGGAAACGATGTCGGCCACCATGTTAAGCAGGATGTAAACTGCCGCGAAGACAAGGCCGCAGGCTTGTACGACGGGCACGTCACGTTTGCTTACATGATCGACCAGATACTGGCCCATGCCGGGATAGACAAAGACGACTTCGACCACGACCACACCAACCACTAGGTAGGCGAGGTTCAGCATCACAACGTTTACGATCGGCGCAATTGCATTCGGGAAAGCGTGGCGCGCGATGACTTGGAAACTGCTAAGGCCTTTGAGTTCAGCGGTTTCGATATAGGCCGATTGCATCACGTTCAGGATCGCCGCGCGGGTCATGCGCATCATGTGCGCGAGCACGACAAGCGTCAGGACTGTGACAGGCAAAGCAATTGCGTAGAGCTTCTGACCAAGCGACATCGAATCGTTAATCATTGCAACGGAGGGTGCCCAGCCCAGCTTTACGCCGACGAAGTACATCAACACGTAGCCGATCAAAAATTCGGGGATGGAGATGGACGTCAGCGTAACTGCCGAGATGAGCTTGTCAGGCCAGCGGTCTTTGTAGCGAACCGCAAGCAATCCGAGGAAAATCGCCAGCGGGACGGATATAACAGCAGCCCAAAAGGCGAGGAACAGCGTGTTTCCAAGCCGCTTGCCCATGCTTGTTGCGATGTCCTGGCCGTTTGTCAGGGCCGTGCCTAGGTCACCTGTGAGTGCGCCACCGAGCCAGCTGAAATAGCGGCTCAAGGCAGGTTCGTTCAGGCCTAATTCTTTGCGAAGGTTGGCCAGCGCCTCTGGGGTCGCGGATTGGCCTAGAATGGATTGCGCTACGTCGCCGGGCAGGATTTGTGTGCCGACAAAGATCAAAGCAGACGCTGCAAGGAGGAGAAGGAGTCCCAGCGCCAAGCGCTGGGAAACCAGTTTCAATACGGGATGCATGTTCTGTGCCCCGACCCTATGCGAACCACATCTTGCGTGAAGCAAAGCCGCCCATCATCTCATCGTTCGGGTCAGTTTCCCAACCAGCCAGCTTGTCGCTGACGCCGTCGATGAAGTCGTTGAACATCGGGCAAATAAGACCGCCCTCGTCACGCACAAGGTGACCCATCTCGGAATAGAGCGCCTTGCGCTTCGTGACGTCCAGTTCAGCCTTGGCTGCAAGCAGCTTGGCGTCGAATTCCGGATTCTTGAAGCGTGTGTCATTCCAGTCTGCAGTTGACAGATAAGCTGTCGAGTACATCTGATCCTGAACCGGACGACCGCCCCAGTAAGACGCACAGAACGGCTGCTTGTTCCAGACTTCGGACCAGTAACCATCGTTAGGCTCGCGCTTGATCTCAAGCGGGATGCCCGCTGCCTGTGCGGACTGCTGGAAGAGTTGCGCCGCATCAACCGCACCCGGGAAGGCACCATCGGCAGTACGCAAAATGATAGGCGAGCCATCATGACCAGACTTCGCGTAATGCTCTTTCGCTTTTTCGATGTCGTAGGTGCGCTGTGGAATGCTTGCATCAAACAATGGATAAGCCGAGTTGATCGGCATGTCGTTACCGACCGAGCCATAGCCACGCAGGATTTTCTCAACCATTTCTTCACGGTTGATCGCGTACTTAAGTGCAAGGCGCAGGTCTTTGTTATCAAACGGCGCTGTGTCTGCGTGCATGATGAAAACATAGTGACCGCGTCCTGGCGTCGACTGCACCGTCACGCCTGGCGCACGGGACAGAAGGCCGGCAATCTTTGGCTCAAGACGGTTAATCAGGTGAACCTGACCGGACTGAAGTGCTGCTGTACGTGCTGTCGCATCGTTGATTGCAAGGATTTCAACCGAATCGAAGTGGCCATCATCGCCCCAATAGTTCGCAAACTTGGTGTACATATGGCGCACGCCCGGCTCATCAACTTCCATTTTATATGGACCTGTGCCGACGCCTTCAGCCGGATTGTCCATGCCGCCGTTCGGCTGGATAATCAGGTGATAATCCGCCATCAGGTAAGGAAGATCCGCGTTCGCGTTTTTGAGCGTGACAGAGAATGTATCGCCGTCGACTTTCATGCTTTCGATGTTGCGCATCACGCCGAGCGCACCAGATTTCGAATCTTCGTTGGAATGACGTTCCATCGTTTTGAGAACGTCGTCACTTGTCATGGTTTTGCCGTTATGGAATTCAACACCCTGACGTAGCTTGAACATCCAGGTCTTCGCATCTGGCGTGCTTTCAACGCTTGTTGCAAGGCGGTGTTCGATTTCGCCTGTCGGGGAAACCTCAACCAGCGTGTCACCGAACTGACGACCGTTGTGATAGGGAACCTGGCTTGCATATGTCGCAGGATCGAGCGAGTTCGTGCTCTCGCCGCCAGTGGAACCGATTTTCAGATCGCCGCCTGTCTTGTGGCTTGCAGCCTTGGCAGCAGTTGCGAACATTGTGCTGGCAGCGGTTGCGCTGACACCCAAAGCGGTTGCTTTGCCCATGAATTCACGGCGCGAAAGTTTGCCCGCGGTGGCACGTTTAGCGAGATAGTCTAGTTGGTCTTGCATAAG
>NZ_JBAUHO010000330.1:0-9438 GCF_049680325.1 Planktotalea sp. | reverse complement strand
GGTATGTTGATCCTGATCCTGTCTTTCGTCGGGGTTTATTCGCTACGCAACTCCTTGACGGATTGCATGCTGGCGGCGGGTTTTGGCGTGTTCGGGTTGATCCTGAAACGGTTGAACTTGCCGATTGTGCCGATCATTCTTGGCATGGTCTTGGGCGGGATTATGGAAGTCAAATTGCGCTCTGCAATGCCGCGCCTGAAAACGCCGTTAGATATGATTGACCGCCCGATTTCCTTTATTCTTTTTGTGATGATCGTTTTGGTGATCGCGCTGCATATTCGTACGTTGATAAAAGAATACCGCGCGCATTTGCCGGATGAGGATCACAATCTCCACGATAGCCAAATGAGGTAACCCCCGATGGATCAAAGCACAATAAACGCGCTCAGGGCGCAGGTCGTTCCACAGCGTTTGCATGTGATTGATGGCAAGGATGTGCCTGCCTCTGACGGCGGTCTGATGGATGTGATTTCGCCTATCGACGGCACTGTTTTGACGCAGATGGCGAAAGGAACGGCGGCGGATATGGAGGCTGCTATCGCCGCGGCGCGCGCGGCGTTTGAAGATGGGCGATGGGCGGGTCAGCCACCTGCGGCGCGCAAAAAGGTGCTGCACAAATGGGCCGACCTGATCGAGGCGCATGCGCTGGAACTGGCTGTTCTGGGTGTACGCGACAACGGCACAGAGATCGGGATGGCGATCAAGGCTGAACCCGGTTCTGCGGCTGGAACGATCCGCTATTACGCCGAAGCGCTTGATAAGATCTATGGCGAGATCGCTCCGACCTCTTCGGATGTGTTGGCAATGATCCACAAAGAACCTGTGGGCGTTGTCGGTGCGATCATCCCTTGGAACTTTCCCTTGATGATTGGCGCATGGAAATTGGGGCCAGCGCTTGCGATGGGCAACTCAGTGGTGTTGAAACCTGCGGAAACAGCTTCTTTGTCGTTGATGCGCATGGTCGAACTGGCCCACGAAGCTGGCCTGCCAAGCGGGGTTCTAAACGCGGTTACCGGCGAAGGCGCAGTTGTGGGCGAGGCAATGGGCCTTTCTATGGATGTAGACGTACTGGTCTTCACAGGTTCTGGCGCAACGGGTCGCCGCTTGATGGAATACTCCGCACGTTCGAATATGAAACGGGTTTACCTGGAGCTGGGCGGGAAATCCCCGAATGTAGTTTTCGCAGATGCGCCTAATCTGGAAGAGGCGGCCATGGTCGCCGCTGGCGCGATTTTCCGCAATGCAGGTCAGGTCTGCGTTGCTGCTTCGCGCCTTTTGGTCGAAGCGAGCATTCACGATGAATTTGTAGCGGCGGTTGCGAAGAATGCTGAGGCCCTGCGCGTTGGCGATCCGCTTGATTTGCAAACTGCCATTGGTGCTGTGAATTCGGAGCGGCAGCTGACCCAGAACCTTGGCTTTGTCCAAAGCGCGCAGGACGAAGGCGGTCAGATCATTACCGGCGGTGCGCGTGTATTGGCCGAAACAGGCGGCTTTTACATGGCCCCGACGGTTGTGACGGGTGTGACGCCCGACGCGCGGCTAGCCCAGCAAGAGGTCTTTGGCCCTGTCCTTGGCGTCACTGCGTTTGAAAGCGAAGAGGAAGCGGTGCGCATCGCCAATTCTACTGTTTACGGGCTCGCTGGCGCTGTTTGGACGTCCAATCTTGGCCGCGCACATCGCATGGTGCGCGCAGTCCGGGCAGGGGTTGTACATGTGAACACATATGGAGGTGCGGATGGCACGGTGCCGCTTGGCGGGCATGGGCAATCTGGCAATGGCCATGACAAATCGTTGCATGCACTAGAGAAGTACATCAATCTCAAGACCGCCTGGATCAAACTGTAAGGGTACGCGCCATGAGTGACAAAACCATCCTCGTTATCGGCACCTATGACACAAAGGACGATGAGCTGGGCTTTCTTAGCGGCGTGATCCGCGATCAGGGTGGGAACGTGCTAAGCATGGATGTTTCCGTGCTGGGCGATCCGTCGCAACCAACGGCTTATTCCAAACATGACGTTGCGCAGGAGGGGGGTAGTTCGATTGAAGCGGCGATTGCGTCGGGCGATGAAAACCACGCGATGCAAATCATGGCTAAAGGGGCGAGCCTTTTGGCAGCGCGGCTTTACACCGAAGGCAAGTTCGACGGGATGATCGTACTTGGTGGAACGATGGGCACCGATCTTGCGCTTGATGTCGCCTCTGCTTTGCCACTTGGCGTGCCGAAGTACATCGTTTCTACTGTTTCATTCTCACCGCTTATTCCAGCGGAGCGGTTGGCCGCGGATACGCAGATGATCCTTTGGGCGGGCGGCCTTTATGGCCTGAATTCGGTCTGTAAAGCCTCGCTTAGTCAAGCGGCAGGGGCGGTGCTGGGTGCAGCACGCGCGGTGCAAAAGCCTGATCCGGGCAAGCCGCTTGTCGGAATGATGTCCCTTGGCACATCAGCATTGAAATATGTGATTCCGCTGAAACCCGCGCTGGAAGAACGCGGTTATGAGGTTGCAGTATTTCATGCCACTGGAATGGGCGGGCGGGCGTTTGAGAGCCTTGCGGGGCAGGGCGCCTTTGCCTGTGTGATGGACTTTTGCACGCAGGAACTTGGCAATCATATTCATGGCTCGAATATTTCGGCCGGGGCTGATCGTTTGACCAATGCAGGGCAAAGTGGCACGCCCCAGATCGTGGCACCGGGCTGTTATGATCTGGTGGACATCGTCGGTTGGCAGCCGATCCCTGACAAATGGGCGGACCATCCAAGCCATGCGCATAACCGCTTGCTCACCTCGATTGTACTGAACAATGACGAACGCCGCGCGGTTGCGCGCGCGCATTCGCAACAACTGGCGAAATCCAAAGGAGTTGTTGCGATGATCCTGCCGCAGCATGGCCTTGGTGAGTGGGATCGCGAGGGCGCAGATCTGCATGACAAAGAAGGGCTGTCCGCGTTCATGGGCGAGCTGGATGCTTCGTTGCCTGCGCATGTCGTAGCGCATCGCTTGGGTTGCCATATCAATGACGCCGAGTTTGCCAAAAAGGCGCTGGAGATTTTTGATGACTGGCGTGCGGCGGGCGTTGTTACAGGCTAGCCTGAGGATCCAGCATTGCGAGTAGGTCGAGCAGCTGTTCGTAGTTGTCTTCGCCCAACGAGACCTTGAAATCAGCTACGATGCGCGCGGCATGATCTGTGCGCTCGTCGATGATCCTTTGGCCCGCGGCGGTGATCTCGATAAACTGACGGCGCCTGTCAATTTCGTCGCGAGTCTGGGTAATCAACCCTTTGTCACGCAGGGTTGCGGCGATGCGTGTCAGACTGGGGAACAAAAGGCTGGAGCGATCCGCAAGCGTTTTCGTATCAAGCTTGCCATGTTCTGCCAGCACTCGAAGGACGCGCCATTGCTGTTCTGTAATCCCCGTTTCCGAAAGCATGTCGCGGATCGGGGCCATCACTCCTTCTCGTGCGCGAATCAACGCAATGGGCAATGAGCGAGACGTGGAGGGGAGCTTACTGGTCATACGTGCGATCTTTTTGGGGTTAGTTATGGATATCGGTTTGCTACTCTGCTGCCAAGACGGTCTTGACAACGCAAGGTACCTTTATTTAACTTGATAACAATTAACATGTTAAGGAAATGACGTGCCGCATTTTCACATTGACTATTCAGCCAACCTAGAAGAGGCCGTGGATTTCGCCGCGCTATGTGAAACGATCCGTGCCTGCGCTGCCCAGATTGATGCCTTTCCGATGGCGGGCATTCGTGTGCGCGCGACGCGCGTTGACCATGTCGCGATTGCGGATGGCGATCCAAAACATGGCTTTGTTGACCTGTCCGTGCGCATTCGCGAAGGCCGCGCGGACGCGGTAAAAGAAGACGCCATCGCGCGGGTTTTTGCGGCGCTGAAGGCGTTTATGGCACCGGCGATGGAAACCCGTTCTATCGCGCTATCTGCTGAATTGCGGGACATCAACGCCGCACTTTCCCCGAAGTACGGAAATATTCGCGACCACCTGGAGGACTCCGCATGAGCGCGCTTGAAACCAATATCACCAAACTGAACGGCTTTCTCGAACGTTTTCAGGACACCGGCATTTTGAACCGAATTGCGGGTCAGGATGTGGTGGGCAGCGGCGGCACATTTGAGAATACGTCGCCGGTTGATAAATCGGTGATCTGCAATGTTGCCCATGGCACAGCTGCGGACATAGACGCGGCGGCGCATGCAGCGTCCGAAGCTTTCGCCGAATGGCGTGATATGCCAGCCCTTGAGCGCAAGAAAATCCTGATCCGCGTCGCCGAAGGGATTGAAGCGCGGGCCGAAGAGATCGCGCTTTGCGAGTGCTGGGACACGGGCCAGACCTACAAATTCATGTCCAAAGCCGCCCTACGCGGCGCCGAGAACTTCCGCTATTTTGCGGATCAAGTTGTACAGGCGCGCGACGGGCAACATCTGCAATCGGCGACGTTGATGAACATCACGACGCGCAAGCCAATCGGTCCTGTTGGCGTTATTACCCCGTGGAACACCCCTTTTATGCTTTCCACTTGGAAGATCGCGCCGGCCTTGGCGGCGGGTTGTACCGTGGTTCACAAGCCTGCCGAGGCGTCGCCGTTGACAGCGCGTTTACTTGTGGAGATTGCCGAAGAAGCTGGTCTGCCGCCTGGTGTTTTGAATACAGTCAACGGTTTTGGCGAGGGCGCAGGCAAGGCGTTATGCGAGCATCCCAAAATAAAGGCGATTGCCTTTGTTGGCGAAAGCCGCACAGGCAGTTTGATTACCAAACAAGGCGCGGATACCTTGAAGCGCAATCATTTGGAATTGGGCGGCAAGAACCCTGTTATAGTCTTTGATGACGCCGATCTAGAGCGCGCTTTGGATGCGGTGATCTTTATGATTTACTCGATCAATGGCGAACGCTGCACGTCCTCTTCGCGTCTGTTGGTACAGGACACAATCCGGGAGGAATTCGAGGCCAAGCTTGTTGAGCGCGTCAACAGTATCAAAGTGGGGCATCCCCTTGATCCAGCGACAGAGATCGGACCGCTGGTCACACAAGAACATTACAACAAGGTCACCTCTTATTTCGAGATTGCAAAAGAGGACGGCGCTACGGTTGCCGCGGGCGGTGTTAAGATCGGGGATGAGGGATATTTCGTGCGCCCGACGCTGTTTACAAATGCCAACAATCAAATGCGTATCGCGCAGGAAGAGATCTTTGGCCCTGTTTTGACCTCGATCCCATTCAGCACCGAAGAAGAAGCGCTGCAAATTGCCAATGATATCGATTACGGATTGACGGGGTATCTGTGGACCAACGATTTGACCCGCGCGCTCCGGTTTACTGATAAGCTGGAAGCGGGGATGATCTGGGTGAATTCCGAAAATGTGCGCCATCTGCCCACGCCCTTTGGCGGGGTCAAAGCCAGCGGCATTGGCCGCGACGGCGGTGATTGGAGTTTCGAATTCTATATGGAACAGAAACACATCGGCTTTGCTACAGGCCAGCACAAGATCACCCGTTTGGGTGCGAGTTGAAATGAGCAGGCTGCGCCTGCACAGGATGAGCCTGACCAAAGGGTCAGGCAGGAGGGGCGCTGCCCCGTCGCCCGATGGGCGACTCCCCGAGGTATTTATGGACCAGAGAAGACAAGGAAATTGAAACATGCCAGTGCCAGCACCTAATCTTTATCCCGATTTCAACACGATCCGCCTGTCGCATACATGTTTGAATGTTGCGGATCTTGCCGCGTCAAAGAAGTTCTACACCCAGATTTTGGGCCTACAGGTTACCGATGAAAGCGCCACGCATGTCTATCTGCGCGCAATGGAAGAGCGCGGACATCATTGCATCATTCTTCAAAAGTCAGATGTGCCGGGCACCGTCGAAGTCATGGGTTTCAAGACCTATGATGAGGATGATCTGGACAAGGCCGAGGCATATTTCAAATCAAAGGGATGCCCAACGTCTTGGGTCGATCGCCCGTATCAGGGGCGCACTTTGTTGACCTCTGATAACATCGGTATTCCGCTGGAATTCTATCACAAGATGGATCGTTTAGAGCCAATCCATCAGAAATACGCGCTTTATCGCGGCGTGAAGCCGCTGCGTATCGATCACTTCAACTGTTTCTCGCCTGACGTGGATGCCTCGGTCGCATTCTATTCCGATTTCGGATTTCGCGTCACGGAGTATACCGAGGATGAGGAGAGCAAAAAGCTTTGGGCGGCGTGGATGCATCGCAAGGGCGGGGTGCACGATATGGCCTTCACCAATGGTAGCGGGCCGCGCATGCATCATGTCGCCTTTTGGGTGCCAACCCCGCTGAATATCATTGATCTGCTCGATCTGATGTCGACAACGGGTTATGTGGGCAACATCGAGCGCGGTCCCGGACGGCATGGTATCTCCAACGCCTTTTTCCTTTATGTGCTTGATCCTGACGGGCATCGTATCGAGATTTATTGCTCTGATTATCAAACGGTTGACCCTGATCTGGAACCGATAAAGTGGGATCTGAAAGATCCACAGCGCCAGACGCTTTGGGGCGCCGCTGCGCCGCGTAGCTGGTTCGAGCATGGCACCAAATTTGTTGGCACAGAGCCGCGCGAGTCCGAGCTGGCAGCAAGCCCGATTATTGCACCGTGAGGGACATGATGAAGTTTTCCACATATACGAGCGGCGGTGAAACGTTCTATGGCGCTGCCACAGACGATGGCATGATTGCGCTGAATGATGTGTTTGCGCAGTGGCCTACTTTGCTTGATGTGATCGAAGCAGGCGCCTTGGATCAATTGAGCACAGCAGCAAAGGGTAAGGCGGTCACGCATACGGATTTCGAATTTGAAATGGTGCTCCCGAATGCGCGCCGTATTCTTTGTGTCGGGGTCAATTTTCCCGATCGCAATGCGGAATACAAGGACGGCACCACAGAGGCACCGAAATACATGTCGCTGTTTCCGCGTTTTGCCAGTGGTTTCACAGGTCATAACCGCCCGCTGATCCGCCCGCCTGAAAACGAAACTCTCGATTATGAGGGCGAGGTTGCGATTGTCATCGGCAAGGCAGGGCGGCGCATTTCGCAGGCAGATGCCTACGGTCACATCGCGGCCATCACCATCTGCAACGAGGGTACGATCCGTGACTGGGTGCGCCATGCGAAGTTTAACGTCACGCAGGGCAAGAACTGGGATCGCTCCGCTGCGATTGGTCCCTGGATTGTGCCGTTCACGGATGCCAAGCAACTTGACGATGCGCGCATCATTACGCGGGTGAATGGCGAAGTGCGGCAAGATGATGTGCTGAGCCGGATGATGCATCCTATCCGGCGCGAGATTGAATATATCTCGACGTTTATGACGCTTCAGCCCGGCGACATTATCGTGACTGGCACGCCCACTGGCGCAGGCGCGCGCTTTGATCCGCCGCGTTATCTGAAGCCGGGCGATGTGGTCGAGGTCGAAGTGAACGGTATTGGCGCACTGCGCAATACCGTTGAGGACGAAGTGCTATGACGCCTCAGGATCACGCCCAAGCGGCGGCGGATTTGCTTGCGGCAGAAGCTGCGGGTGAGCAGATCGGATTGCTATCCTTGCGCCATCCCGAAATGGGGATGGATGATGCTTATGCTGTGCAGAACGCGATCTACCGTGCCAAGCTGGCGGCAGGGCAAAAGGTCATTGGCTGGAAGATCGGTCTGACCTCGAAAGCGATGCAATATGCGCTGAACATAGACATTCCCGACAGCGGGATTCTGTTTGATGATATGCTGTTCGAGCACGGGGCTACTGTGCCAAAGGGGCGCTTTATCCAGCCGCGGATCGAGGCGGAGATTGCTTTCGTGATGAAAGCGCCTATCGGCGGCGCGGACGTTACGCGTGAGCAGGTTCTTGCGGCGACGGATTATGTTGCGCCGTCGATCGAAATCCTTGACACGCGTATTCTGCGTGTTGACCCAGCGAGCGGGAAAACGCGCATTATCTTTGATACGATCAGCGACAATGCCGCAAATGCGGGCATTGTGCTGGGCGCTGAAAAGCACGCAATTGACGCGTTTGATCTGCGCTGGGTCGGGGCGATCACGTCGCGCAATGGAGCGGTTGAAGAAACGGGTCTTGGGGCGGGCGTGTTGAACGATCCTGTCGAAAGCGTTGTCTGGCTGGCTCGCCGCATGGCGCAGTACGGGCAGAGTATTGAACCTGGACAGGTTATTCTGTCTGGTAGTTTTATTCGGCCTGTCGAATGCCCTGGTGGCAGCGACATTCATGCAGACTTTGGCGCCTTCGGTTGCGTCGATATTTCTTTCGCTTAGGGAGACATCCATGCCCGCACCGCATAATCCGTTCAAAGCCGCCATCAAGAATGGCGAGTTGCAAGTTGGCTGTTGGATGGGTCTTGCCGATCCGTATCTGGCCGAGATCAGTGCCAGTGCAGGTTTTGACTGGGTTTGCGTTGACGGGGAGCATTCGCCGAATGATCTGCGCTCGATCATGGCGCAATTGCAGGTTCTGAAGGGCAGTGGGACGCATGGTATGGTGCGCCCGCCCATTGGCGAAACCTGGCTAATCAAACAATACCTTGATGCAGGCGCACAAAGCCTTTTGATCCCTATGGTCGAAAGCGCTCGCCAAGCACAGGAACTTGTCGATGCGGTCACATATCCGCCCCACGGGGTGCGCGGTGTTGGCTCTGCTCTTGCACGGGCTTCCGATTTTTCGGGCATTGCGGATTATCTGACTACGGCACGCGATGAAATTTGTTTGATTGTCCAAGTCGAGAACCGCAAGGGCATGGCGGCGCTGGATGAAATCCTTGCTGTCGAGGGTATTGACGGTGTGTTCATTGGCCCGGCTGATCTTGCTGCCGACATGGGCTTTATCGGGCAGGCGGGCGCGCCGGAAGTCAAAGCCACTGTGCTTGATGCGATGAAGCGTATTACCGCAGCTGGAAAGGCCGCAGGTATCCTTACACTTGATCCCGAATTGCAGGCTCAATGCCGCGCGCTTGGCGCGACGTTTATTGCAACGGATATCGACGTGACGCTTTTCGCGCGCAACATGCGTGCCTCTGCCAAATCGGCGCGTGAGCGACTGGGTTAGGTTTGTCCTGCCAATTTCTGCCCTGCTTTGTCGCTTAACGAATTCGCGGTGTATGCCTAACCGATCCTTACAAGGTTGCCACAAGTGGTAGTTGATCTATCGGTGCGCGCCACTTTATATAGAGCCATCTAAGGAGTGTCGGTATCGTGGGTTGGTTGCTAAAAGCGATCGTGTTTGTAGGCGCGATAGGGGCAGTGGTTTTGCCGACCTTCGGGCCGAATTGGACGCGATCCCCAATTGCTTCAGGGCGGTGTTTGATAGCCAATTCATCAAGGAATTTACGCCCATGATGCTTACGCATACCGCGTGGTCTGCGGTTGCGCCGATGTCGGGGTAAATGCT
>NZ_JBAUHO010000329.1:0-5128 GCF_049680325.1 Planktotalea sp. | reverse complement strand
GGGATCGACCTTGTCGGAATTCCGGGTGGTTTTTCATACGGTGATTACCTGCGCTGCGGCGCGATTGCCGCGAATTCGCCCATTTGCGCGGCGGTTAAGACCCACGCGGAAAAAGGTGGATACGTCTTTGGCGTATGCAACGGGTTTCAGGTTTTGACCGAAACACGATTGCTGCCAGGCGCTTTGATGCGCAATGCTGGACTGAAATACATTTGCCGCACTGTCGGCTTGGAAGTCGCGGAGAACAAAAGCGATTTTCTGACCGGCTATGATGCAGGGCAAGTCATACAGGTGCCAATCGCACATCATGATGGCAACTATACCGCTGCGCCAGACGAACTTGATCGTCTGATCGGCGAGGGGCGTGTTGCTTTTCGTTATACAGACAATCCCAATGGGTCTGATCGCGATATCGCGGGCATTACATCGGCCAATGGCCGTGTGTTGGGGATGATGCCACATCCAGAACGCGCAATGGAAACGGCCCATGGTTCCAGCGACGGCGCGCGACTTTTCGCTGGTTTGGTAGGGGCAATGGCTTCTGCCTAACGGTGATACCTTGAGCCAGAAGGCGCAGCGCACTAGCATTGCGCCTATGAGCGATACGCCTAAATCGGACAATCTACCAAAAGTCAGCGTGGTTAAGCCACGAAGGCGCAGGCGTTTCAATCTTTGGCGTGTGCGGTTTTTACTGATCGCTTTGGTGCTGCTCGCCGCAGTGACGGTTTTTCTCACCAACTCGTTTCTGACAGACCGTTTCACCGAAAGCACCCGCAACAGGGCTGAACTGCGCCTTGCGCTCTATAGCGGAAATATTCTGTCCGAACTGCGCCGAAACTCGATCGTGCCACAGCTTTTGGCGCGTGATCCGGCCTTGATTGGTGCATTGAACTCGAATGACTTCAGCAATTCAACACAGCGTTTGATTAGTTTTGTTGAAGAGATCGGAGCGGCCTCGCTTATGTTGCTGGATAGGGACGGGCGTTCTGTCGCGGCGACGGATCGCAACCGATTGCAATCCATGCACCGCACCGAATCCTTTTTTGTGGATGCTTTACGTGCGAATGGCACGGTTTTTTCAGTAATCGAGCGCGATTCTGGCGGGTATTCTTTCACCTATTCACGCCGCGTCGAAAACAATAGCGAAGTCTTGGGCGTCGTTGTGGTCGAAGTTGATCTGCAAAAATTCGAGCGCGCATGGGCCGGTATTTCGGATGCTGTATTGATTACAAACTCCGAGGGCACGATTATCCTGTCGACCGAACCGCGCTGGCGCGGTCTGAAAGAGGAAGAGGCGCTGACACACCAGCCCCCTTCGGGTGCAATCAGCCGCGCGATACAGGTCACGGCTGATTGGACTGCTGATCCTGGGGACGCCTATTTGCGCGGCGAGGCTGTGATGCGCACGCACACCCGCATCGCCTTTCGCGGTTGGCAAATGGCGAGCTTTACCTCCTACGCGTCAGTGCGCGAGCGCGTGAACGGGGTCCTTGCGCTTGAAATCATGGGATTCGCGATCCTGCTGGCGCTCTCGTTCTACTTTCTCAATCGCCAGACTGCGGTGCGCATGGCGCTGTTCCAGCGCGAGTCGGCAGAACTTCGCCAACTCAATATCCGCTTGCAGCGGGAAATTGCCGAGCGCGAAAAGGTCCAAGAGAACCTTGCCGTGGCAGAACAAACCCTTGCGCAAAGCTCGAAACTTGCCGCTCTTGGTGAAATGTCGGCCGCGGTGAGCCACGAGTTGAACCAGCCACTTGCAGCGATGAAAACCTATCTGGCAGGTGCCAAGCTTTTGGTCGGGCGCGGGCGCCCTGATGAGGCTTTGGTCAGTTTTCAGCGCATTGATGATTTGATCGAACGCATGGGCGCGATTACACGCCAGCTAAAAAGCTATGCGCGCAAGAGCGGGGATACATTTGTCCCTGTAAACCTTGGGGATGCGCTTGCCTCTAGCCTTTCGATGATGGAGCCGCAGCTGCGTCAGCGCATGGTGCAAATCAACAAGACACTGCCGCATGAACCAGTGATTGTCATGGCTGATCGCGTACGGGTCGAACAGGTAATGATAAACCTGCTGCGCAATGCGCTGGATGCAACTAAGTCCGTCGAAGACCCTCAGGTGGATGTGCTGCTGGCGGCAGGCGAAACTGCAATGCTCACTGTGCGCGACAACGGGCAGGGCATCGAAGACCTCGATGCGCTCTTTGAGCCGTTCTATACCACCAAACAGCCCGGCGACGGGGTCGGGCTGGGGCTTGCCATTTCCTCGGGTATCGTGAACGAGCTAGGGGGACGAATGACAGCGCGCAATGCCGCGCAGGGGGGGGCGGTCTTTGAAATTCGACTTCCGATCCTACATGAAGACAGTGCGCTAAGCGCAAAACCCGCAGCGGAGTGAAGCTATGGCCAATGCTATGAAAATTGCCATCGTTGATGACGAAAAAGACATGCGCCAGTCTATCTCGCAATGGCTTGCCTTGTCTGGATACGATACCGAAACATTCGCATCCGCCGAAGATGCGCTTGCGGGTATCGGGGCCGACTACCCGGGCATTGTTATTTCGGACATCAAAATGCCCGGCATGGACGGCATGCAGTTTTTGAAAAAGCTTATGGGCACCGACAGCGCGCTGCCGGTGATTATGATAACAGGGCATGGCGATGTTCCCATGGCGGTCAACGCTATGCGGATCGGTGCCTTTGATTTTCTGGAAAAGCCGTTCAACCCGGATCGTATGTCTGAACGTGCGAAGAAGGCTGCCAATGCGCGCCGCCTGACGTTGGACAATCGCGCGCTGCGCCGTGAATTGTCTGATGGCGGTCAGCTTATGAAGAAACTTATTGGCGCATCGGCTGTGATGGAACGCCTTAAAGAGGATATTCTCGATCTGGGTCAAGCGGATGGTCATGTTTTGATCGACGGCGAAACCGGAACAGGCAAGACGCTTGTAGCCCATGCACTGCACGCAGTTGGTAGCCGCGCGGGCAAACGCTTTGTGCTTGTCTCTTGCGCTGCGATGGACGAGGATTCTCTGGCGCAGCGTCTTTTTGGCCCGGTCGCGCCAGAAGACCCCTATTTGCCTGCGATTGAAGAGGCACGGGGCGGCACGCTGGTTCTGGAAGACATCGAAGCGCTCAGTGATCCTTTGCAAGCGCGCCTGCTGAGCGTGATAAACGAGCAAGGCACACCTGCCGAAACCCGTATTATCGCGATTTCCAATCTGCAAGAGCAAGACCGCACCTGCGAAGACGCTCTGCGCTCTGATCTATTCTATCGTTTGGCAGCCTTGCGTATAACGATCCCGCCGCTGCGTTCGCGCGGCGAGGATATCCTGTCCTTGTTTACGCGTTTGTCTGAACAGTTTGCTGAAGAATATGGATGTGCTGCACCGGAGGTTTCCGCACAGGAAGCCGCGCAGCTGCTGCAAGCGCCTTGGCCAGGGAATGTGCGTCAGCTGATTAACATCGCAGAACGCGCGGTGCTTCAAACGCGGCGCGGCTCGGGCACGATTGCTTCGCTTTTAATGAGCGATCACGACGAGATGACGCCGGTGATGACAACTGAAGGCAAGCCGTTGAAGGAATACGTTGAAGCGTTCGAGCGGATGCTGATCGACAACACCATGCGCCGCCACAAAGGCTCAATTGCAGCGGTCATGGACGAGTTGTGCCTGCCGCGTCGAACCCTGAACGAAAAAATGGCGAAATACGGGCTCCAGCGCTCCGACTATCTTTGATCCAATCGAGCGGCTGCGCCGCACAGGAATTGACAGGATTGGGGGCGCTGCCCCCGTCCATCAAGATGGACCCCCCCGAGGTATTGCAGGACCAGAGAAGTTTGCTCCACCCTGAGCGCTTGGCTCAGGGCTTCTCCGGTCACGGTCATCGGCACCTCTGCCTGTTCCGCACATTGAACAGACCAAAGATTGGTAAAAGAACGGTTAAGGCTTCTTTGGTCCTCAAATACCTCGGGGGTCTGGGGGCTGGCCCCCAGTCCGAACCCTATGCAGAGCGTTGCACCATTCCGAATAAATCACGGGGATCATCAGGGTCCGCCAGCATATCGAGCTGGATTGAAAACCCGGTGCCTTGGATCGCTGTTTTGATGTAGCGCAGCGCCGAGAAATCCTCGATTGCAAAGCCGACGCTGTCGAAGAGCGTGACTTGCTGTTGGGACGTTCTGCCTGCTTGGGTTCCGTTCAGGACCTGCCAGAGTTCGGTCACGGGATGTTCGGATTCCAGTTGTTGGATTTCGCCCTCAATGCGGGTTTGCTCGGGGTATTCGACAAAGATGCTGCTGCGCTCCAAGATGCCCTTTGCGAGTTCTGTCTTGCCCGGGCAATCGCCGCCAATCGCATTGATGTGCACGCCAGCACCGACCATGTTGTCGCTCAGGATCGTGGCATATTGTTTGTCGGCTGTGCAGGTCGTCAGGATATGTGCCCCCTCTATGGCGTCTTCGGGGCTAGTGCACACGATCACCTTCAAGCCGCTGGATGCAAGGTTTGCCGCGCATTTCCTGGTCGCATTGGCGTCTATATCATAAAGGCGGACAGTATCCACACCGCAGACCGCCTTCATCGCGAGGCTTTGAAATTCGGATTGCGCGCCATTGCCGATCATGGCCATGACATGCGCGCCTTTGGGGGCCAAGGCGCGCGCGGCCATCGCGGATGTCGCCGCTGTGCGCAGGGCCGTAAGGATTGTCATCTCTGATAAAAGCACTGGATAGCCCGTCGCCACATCGGCAAGCAGGCCAAATGCAGTCACCGTTTGATGGCCTGTGCGTGTGTTGGACGGGTGGCCGTTCACGTACTTGAACCCGTACACCTCGCCATCGGAGGTTGGCATTAATTCGATGACGCCTGTTTCGCTATGGGAGGCAACCCGCGGTGTCTTATCGAACTCGGGCCAGCGTAGAAAATCGGCTTCAATCGCATTAGTCAGATCGATCAGTATTTGCTCTAAACCGATCTGGTGAATCAGCTGCATCATGTGTTCGACTGAAACGAAAGGGACGAGGGCTTTTTCAGAAGGGGTCATTATGGGGGTCCTATTATCTATGTGGGCCGGTCGAATACGCGTCGACCCATGGCTGATGCTGCAAGATCGGTCATAACCAGGGCGG
>NZ_JBAUHO010000328.1:0-13360 GCF_049680325.1 Planktotalea sp. | reverse complement strand
CGACCAGCTTGCCAAGCTCGCGTGTGTTCGCGGCCATATCCAGCACAGGAATACCCGCTCGGGCGATGGTGCGCGAAAATTCCTGCACGATGATGTTGCGGATTTGGAACGAGATCTCATCCATCGTGAATTCGCCGTCGGTGCCGACGATTTCGGTGAGGAAACGCGCAGGTTCGGACACTTTGACAGAGTAGGTGCCAAAGGCGCGCAAACGTACAGGGCCAAATTCAGGATCACGCGCGATGATCGGGTTTTTAGTGCCCCATTTCAGATCGTTAAAGCGCGTCGTGTTGACGAAATAGATCTCGGATTTGAACGGGCTTTTAAAACCGTGATCCCAATGGTTGAGCGTCGTCAGGATCGGCATGTTGTTGGTTTCGAGCATGTAAAGACCGGGTGTAAAGACATCCGCAAGCTGGCCTTCATGCACAAATACAGCGGCTTGGCCTTCGCGCACGGTCAGCTTGGCACCGTATTTGATCTCGTGCCCTTCGCGCTCAAAGCGCCAAACCATCGTGTCGCGCGTGTCGTCGGTCCAATGAATGACGTCGATAAATTCGCCCGTCAGAAAATCAAAAATACCCATGGGTTCAGTCCTTCATCAGATATGTGTGTGGTGGTGTGTTCAAAATCCTGCCCCCAGACGCTCGGCGGCAATCTGGCGGATGATCGGGCGCGCGGCGTTCAGGTTCATACCCGTCTGCAAGCGACGATCATAAAGCATGCCAAGCAGGTGCGCATCATGCGTTGTGAGCAGCGCGAATTCATCGTCATCATTGAAAATCGACGGACGCGCCGCTGGGCTGTCATTGGCAAGGCCAAGGCCCTGCGCAAGTTCTTCGTGGATGCAGGATCGCATCATCAGATCCGGGTGTTCCGAGCGGATCAGCGCCACCGCTTGAGTGTACCCGTAGGTGCCTTGGCCGCCAGAAAAGGCAACGACGAGGCAATGGATCGAGCGGGGCAGATCGGCAAAAATGCGCAGGGCGCTGGGATCGATACGCGGCACAAGGGCGCGCACGCGCTCTTGCACAAGCGCGCGGTCATCTTCGCCCATAAAGAGCACATGGAAATTGCCGCTGCTGGGGCTCGCGCCGATCGGGTGGCCCGTTGCACGCGACAGGCGCGCGGCATAGCTCGCAACATTTTCGTAATATCGCGCCTGCTGGGATGGCGTGAAATTCGAGCCGAATTCAACATTGAAGCGCACAGGTCCGTCCCAGCGCTTGAGCCGCCCGGCCTGACCGTTGCTCGCGTTCAGCCCACCGCCCGAATATTCGTCATAAAAGGCGATCTGTTCGAAATTCCGGGCCAGCATCGTATCTGTGTAGGGCGTATCAGGTCCGCCGCCATCAGTGCGCAGCAGTCCCTGAACCAGTAGATCGGCCTGAACGCGGCCATAATAGGTAGCGAGTTCTTTGCTCTGCGCGGATTGGGCCTGCGGCACCGGTTTTGGCGCAATAGGCTTTGGTGTCGGCCTTGGCGAAACCGCAGGGCTATGGGTTGGCGGCGGCGCGTCCACGTCGCACCCTGCCAACGCAAAAGCGCCAAGCAGGGCTGTAAGTGAGAGTATGCGCCGCACCCGTTTCATTTAGCCTGCAGCTGTGCCGATGGTGTCACCAGTGCCCGAGGTCTTCGCCTTGGCAGCAGCAAGCGTATCGCGCAGATCGCTTTCCATCTTCTTGAGTTCGGCTTCGGCGGCTGCACGCTTGGCTTTGCCTTCATCCGCGATTTGCAGGCTTTCTTCAATTGTTCCGATCAGATCGGCATTGGCCTTTTTCACCGCTTCGATATCAAAGACGCCGCGCTCCATTTCGGTGCGGATCATCTTGTTGCTTTCGCGCAGGTTCGCCGCGTTGGAGGTCAGCAATTCATTGGTCAGATCATTCGCATCACGCACCGCAAGCGCAGCTTCGGCAGAGCGTTGGATTGTGACGGCCTGTGCAAGCTGCGTTTCCCAGAGCGGAACAGTGTTCACCAGTGTCGAGTTGATCTTGGTGACGAGGGACTTGTCGTTTTCCTGAACCAAACGGATCGAGGGAAGCGATTGCATCGTGACCTGCCGCGTCAGTTTGAGATCATGCACGCGGCGTTCCAGATCGTCGCGCGCGGCGCGCAGATCGCGCAGCTCTTGCGCTTTCATCACCTGCTCGCCCTCGGGTGCGGCCTGCACTTCAGCGTCCTTGGCAGGGATATCATTCGCGTCGAGCAGGCGGATTTTTTCTTCGCCAGCGGCGATATAGAGCGCAAGTTCGTCATAAAACGCGAGGGTTTTATCATAAAGAATATCAAGCGATTTGATGTCTTTCAAAAGCGTGTGCTCATGACCCAAAAGGTCCTCGGTCACCTTGTCGATCTGGCCTTGAACCGTTTCGAACTTGGCAGTGAACTTGGCAAATGGCGCAGCGCGGCCGATCAGCTTTTCCCACCAGCTGCGCTTGCGACGCACGTCCAGTTCGGAAACCGAAAAGCCGCGAATGGTGGTGACGATATTGCGCAGGGAATCGCCCGCAGGACCAACGTCCTTGTTACGGACATCTGCCAGCATCGCTTGGGAAATAACCTGCAATTCCGCCTGTGCGCCAGAACCGAACGAGACGATGGAATTGGTGTCATCCATGTCGATTTCGTTCATGCGTTTGGTAATTTCTTTACTCACCGTTTTGTTCGCATCAGACAGCGAAACAACCGCATTCGCATCCGTTGGTTCTGCAAGAACAACTGCATTTACTTCTTCTACAAGCGCCAGTGTTTCTTGTGCTTTGGCTTGGATCGTGGTGGCCATTATTCGTAACTCCAGATTAAGACGGGCGAACGCCCTCGCGCTGCAATCTCTCGCGCAGCACTTCAATTTCAACATTCAGATCACTGCGATCATCGAGCAGCATCTTGCGGGTTCGGGCAGAAAAGTTCTGCTCCAGATCATCCAGTAGGGCCGCGTAATCCGTGCGTGCCTGAGCATCGCCTGTGCGGCTGTAGATATCGGCAAATTTCGCCGTCGCATCACGTGCGCCGCGCAGGTAGACGCCCATATATTTGCGCGCCGCAGTCAGATCGCGCGGGTCTTCTTCCACCGTGCGGAACAATTCGCGCGCCGTGCGCTGGAACTGCTCGACGCGGCGTTCCATCCCGCGATCGCCCGCACGCAGGATCGCGTCGGACATTGCGGCAAGGTGGCTTTCGGCCTCGTCTACAACGCGGCTGACGCGGTCTTGCTGAAAGGTGTCGATGCCTTCCATGCCTTTGTGCTTCATCGGATCAATGCCGAAGGCTGCCAGATGCAAACCCGCGCCCGCGATGCCAAAGATAAGCGGGGAGAGAATATCAAAACTGTTCAGGTGGGCGATAACGCCAAGCGCTGCGCCGATACCTGTCAAAGCAGAGGCAATCATTTTGCGCGGCAGGGCAGGGCGACGGGCAATCTTGCGCGCGTTATATTCGGCCTCGGCGCGCAGCCCCGAGCGCAACAACCAAGCGGCCAACGTCAGCGCGCAGGCACCGATCAGGCCAAGGGCCAAAGGGATAGCGCCATCGGAAAACGTCGTCGCCACAAGGACGATTGCAGGAACGAACAACACATTCGAGCGCGCGCCCGCCGGATCGGGGTTTGCGCCATCAAAACTGTTGCGCTGCGGTGCGTCGTGATTGCTATTGGTTTCACCATCGGGGCTAAACTTGCCGCCATACTTCTGCGCCATGTCCTAAAGCCCCCCAAGCCAGCCAGAGCTGACCCCGAAGAGCAGCACGATCAGTGCAACATATGCAAATTTCTGAAGACCCGTTCCGGTCATGGCACCCCCCGATGCGCTATTTCTATATAACTATGTGCTTGTGAGCGCAGAAAAACCAGTGGAAACGAGGGAAAATCGACGCGCATTTCCCCCTATTCGCGATTTTCCGCTTTAGTGACGCGATGCAGTGCGTCTCTCGGCGTTGAGTTTGCGGCTGTAGCCCGACTGAATGACCTCGACAGCAACAAGAACCAGCGCCGAGAATAGAAAAGGGGGAATTCCAGACTATCCGCGCCGCGGACCGGGCTTGCCGCGTGGCTTTGCCGCTGGTTTGCCGCTTTTGCTTGCCAGCGTTTGACCGCGCGGCTTGTGGGCGGGGCGCCCGGTTTCCCAGTCGTCTTCGGTTTTGCGCAAACTGCCCTTCGGAAGCGGCGGACGTTTGCCGCGCGTAACGTTGGACTTGCCGCGTGCGTTGGGTTTCGGCTTTGCGGGCGCGCCCGGAACCTCAAAGTCCTCATCGCTCATGCCCAGCTGGTCTTTGAGCGCTCTTTGACGCAACTCCTCTACCGCGCCGACCTTGAGATTTCCCAGCTGGAACGGGCCATAGCTGACACGGATCAAGCGGTTTACGTTCAATTGGATAGCTTCCATTGCGCGGCGGATTTCGCGGTTCTTGCCCTCGCGAATACCAATCGTCAGCCAAGCATTCGCGCCTTGTTGGCGATCAATGCTAATCATCATAGGTTGGAATATTTCGCCCTGCAGGTTGAGCCCACGGCGCAAAGGTTCAAACGTTTCCTCTTGGGGGCGACCATTCACGCGCACACGGTATTTGCGCAGCCATCCGGTCGAAGGAAGCTCCAGCTTGCGCTTTAGCGCACCGTCATTGGTGAGCAGGATCAGACCTTCGGAGTTCAAGTCAAGACGCCCGACGCTCATCACGCGCGGCATGTCTTCGGGCAGATCATCATAGATGGTCTTGCGTCCCTTTTCGTCGCTGTCCGTCGTCACAAGGCCAAGCGGCTTGTGATATAGCCAAACACGCGGCGGTTCTGGCGGCGTCATCGGCTTGCCATCCACCAGAATGCGCGCGCGCGGCTCGACATTCAGGGCAGGGCTGTCGATTTTGACACCGTCGACGGTGATCCGTCCGGCTTCAATCATGCGTTCTGCTTCACGGCGCGATGCGACGCCCGCGCGGGCCAGAACTTTTGCGATGCGCTCGCCTTTGGGTGTTTGTGTGTTCATAAGCTTGCTTTAGGGTATTGAAGCGCGCAGCGAAAGGCAGATGGTTACGGATTATGCAATTCACGTCATTTATGGATGTCGCATTGGACGAGGCGCGCGCAGCGGGGCAGGCGGGCGAAGTGCCCGTAGGCGCAGTCGTTGTCAAAGATGGCGTGATTGTCGGGCGCGGGCGCAATGCGACGCGCACGGGCTGCGATCCTTCCGCACACGCCGAAATCATGGCCATCCGCGCGGCCTGCGCCGCGCTCGGGCAGGAACGGCTGCCAAATTGTGATCTATACGTAACGCTAGAGCCCTGCGCGATGTGCGCAGGCGCGATAGCCCATGCACGTATCGCGCGGCTGTATTTCGGGGCGGCTGATCCCAAATCCGGCGGCGTAACCGTAGGCGCGCGCGTGTTCGAGCAGTCCCAAAGCCATCATGCCCCCGAAGTCTATGACGGGATCAATGCGGCTGCGGCTGCCAGCTTGCTTCAGGATTTCTTTGCGCGAAAACGCGGCTAAAGGTCGTTTTTGCATCTTGCCCGAAGCGACGTTTGCAGGCAGCGTGAGGCCTATGAAAGCACCCCTGATAGATAACCTGCAATACGCCAACTGGTCCGAAACCATCTTCCGCCAAATGCGCGCGGGCGGGGTGGACGCGGTCCATGTCACCATCGCCTATCACGAAAGCTTTCGTGAAATGGTACTGAACCTCGAGGCCTTTAACCGCTGGTTCGAACGCTTCCCCGAATTGATTTTCAAAGGGACCACCGCCGCTGACGTCCGACTTGCCCGGGAAACGAACCGCACTGCGATTTTCTTCGGCTTTCAAAACCCCAGCCCGATTGAGGACGATATCGGCCTTGTGGAAATCTGCCACCAGCTTGGCATCCGTTTCATGCAACTGACCTATAACAACCAATCCCTGCTTGCGACGGGGTGTTATGAAGAGAATGACACAGGTTTGACTCGCATGGGCAAGCAGGTGGTGAGTGAAATGAACCGCGTCGGTATGGTCATCGATATGTCCCATTCCGCGGACCGCTCGACGCTTGAGGCGATTGAGCATTCTGTAAGGCCTATCGCCATTACCCATGCGAACCCGCATTGGTGGCATCCCGCGCTGCGCAACAAATCCGATGAGGTTCTCAAAGCGTTAACGGGCCGGGGCGGTATGCTTGGTTTTTCGGTCTATCCGCATCATCTCAAGGGTGCATCAAACTGCACACTACAAGAGTTTTGCGAAATGATCGCCGAAGCGGCGTCGCGCTACGGGGCTGAACACCTCGGGATTGGCACCGATCTTTGTCAGGATCAGCCCGATAGCATCGTTGAATGGATGCGGGTCGGGCGTTGGAGCAAAGTGATGGATTACGGCGAAGGCAGTGCGGACAACGCAGGCTTTCCGCCGATGCCAGACTGGTTCAACGACAACCGCGATTTTGGCAATATTTCGCAAGGCTTGCTGGATGTCGGCTTCAGCCTGGCTCAGATGGAAGGGATCATGGGGGGCAACTGGCTGCGCTTTTATGAAAGCTCGTTCGGGCCCGAGGCATGAATACCCCTGACTTGGAAACCCTGCCTCAAACCCGATTGCGCCCGCCAAGCACAGTGATGCGCCTGCGCAGAATGGGGGCGATGTTCCCGACCCGCTTGTCGTTCCTGCGCACATTGATGCGCGATCTGGCGCGCGAAAATGCTCAGGTGACGCGCACCGTTTGGAACATGAACGCTGATGGCTTTGGGCATGGGGTTTATACGCTGCGTCTTGGTGGATACGATTATTCACTTGTGGCGGTGTCGACAGACCTACCGCCCGAGCTGCGCACCGACCGCGTCATCGCGACCGCCTGGGATACAGCCTATGTGCTGTATGACGGGATACCGGACGCCACTGAAATCGCGCGTATCGTAAAAGCAGCCCCGCAGCAGGAAGCTGCGCGATTTACCCATCGCGATCTTGTTCTGAGCCGCGCAAATAAATCTGTGCGCCTGTTCGCACATGTGATCGAGGCATTGAAGCAGGGCGCGCAGCCAGACGAAACCAGAGTGCGCGAAACAGGCTATTTGATGCGCACAACCGCTGTCTATGGCAACGGCAAATTCGGCATTGCAGATCGCGCCCATATTGCCGAACGCCCTTGTTTGAGCGGCCCTTTTGCCGCCGAAATGTTGACGGTTTGGCTTATCCGCGGCTTTACGCATGATCTGGTGGAACATGTGGGCGGCGCGCCGCTCGAGCGACGTTTGAAACGGCATTTGGGCATTGGTAACGCGACAGGGCTTGGCATGGCGCCGTTTCTGGTCAGCCATCCGCGCTTGCTTGATAGCTGGATGCAAGTGCGCGAAACAGCGCTTGCGCGTGTGGCAGCGCTGCCCGCCATCAATAGCGATACGCGCGCGCGTCTCCTTGCTCTTGCAAAGCGCTCTGCGCGACATCTCGAAGAATGGAACGTTCCTGACCTGATCGCCGCGAAACGCATTGCCCGGATCCGTCAGGATTGGCCACAGGTTCAGGCGATGCTTGCGGATGTTTTAAGCGGCCCCGATCCCGTAGCGGCCGCTTTGGCAGCGTCCACGCAGTGGTTCGAGGACACGCAGGAACTGCTGGTTGCGCTCGTGTTAGAGCCGTTCGGGGAAATGATCGACGGGTTAACCGATTGCATGGCCAATCCGCATCAAAGCGAGATTGATCCGGCAATGACACTGGATGATCTGCGCGAACTAATCGCGCGGGACTGGAGCTGGGCGCTTCAGCTTGATTTTGAAAGCAGGATTGAAACGGCACAATTCTGGTATGTGTCCGAGGCAAAACAGGAACCACGTTTGGGGCGCCGCTATGAAGAAGAGGGCGCAGAGCTGGAAAGCCCGCTGGATATCGCGCGGCGCGTGGCCGGGCTGCATTCGGCGCTTGCAGGCGAGGGCGGGATTGTCGCCGAACTGCTGTTGAAACGCCCCGATCTACGATTTGCGCTGCGCCGTGTTCAAACCCTCGCGCGCGCGCCTTACGGCGAAATCAGGGACAACCTGATTGGCGAAAACTGCCTGCCGGTTGATATGCTGCGCTGCAAGCTGGCCTTCTTTGGTGCGGCGAAATTTGATCCGAAATCGGATCGCTGGACGCGGATCACCCTGTGTCAGGGCGCGCCACTGTTTGACGAGTTGGATACAGCCGATGACTGGTGGCTGCCCTGCTTTGGAGAGTGATTGATGCGGTCTGCAAATGAAATTTCGGCCCTTGTAACAAAGGCCTCGCGCGGGGCGGGGATGCCGCTTGGCTGCGCAGAGGACTTTGGCCGCGCTGCGCCGGCTTTGGCGGCGGCGGGTGCATTGCATCTTGTGCCGCACTTGTTGCAGATGAAGTTCGAGGCACCTGTGCTGGAAGGCGAGGCGTTGCAAAACGGCCATCCCGTTTTGGCCATGATCGCCTGGCGAGATTTGAAGGAAGCAGGCCGCGCCGTGGAATTGCAGTGCGACCTGCCAGCCGGGTTGCGCGCTGCAATGAGCGAAACGTCGGCGCCCGTTGGCCCGTTCAACGTGGAAAGTGCGCTCTGGGCACGCCTATGCCAATTCGCTGAGCGCACTTTTGTTCCCGAAAGCGAGCAATCCCGTTTGGCAGGGGCAGGCGCGGCAAGCAGCGATAACGATTGACGAGCTGCGCGGCTAGGGGGCGCTGCCCCCGTCCATCAAGATGGACTCCCCCGAGGTATTTCAGGACCAGAGAAGCTAGCGACAGGGCCCTAGGTCGCGCAGTCTTTGAAGGGGTCTTCGGGGTAGGTGACGTCGGCAAGGTACAGCCCTTGAGGCGGGCTGACGGGGCCGCAAGCCGATCGCTCGCACGCCTCAAGCGCGGATTTGACGTCATCTGGCGTCCATGAACCTGATCCGACCGCCTCAAGCGTGCCGACAAAGCTGCGCACCTGATTGTGCAGGAAAGAGCGTGCGCGCACGCGAAAGCGCACTTCTGGCCCTGAGGGACCATCAATGGCGCGCACGGTCAGCTCGTCCAGCGTTTTTACAGGGCTTGCCGCCTGACAGATCGACGAGCGGAAAGTGGTAAAATCATGCAGCCCGATAAGATGCGCCGCGCCGTCTTGCATGGCGGCGACATCGAGCTGGCGGGGCACCTGCCAGACGAGCCCCGCATCATGGGTCGCGGGTGCGCGTCGCATAAGCAGGCGAAATTCGTATCGTCGCTCAAGGGCAGAAAAACGCGCGTGCCAATCGTCATCAACCTGCGCGCAGGCGATAATGGCAATCGGGTCGGGCTTGAGATGGAAATTCAAAGCCTCGGACAGGCGGAACGGGTCCCAATCGCGCGTCAGATCGCAATGGGCGACCTGTCCCCAAGCATGCACGCCCGCATCCGTGCGCCCCGCAGCGGCAATCGTATGCGCTCCGCTTTCAAGCCTGGCGAGCGCGGCTTCGATCCGGCCTTGCACGGAGGTGTGCTCTTTCTGGCGTTGCCAGCCAACGAATGGCGCGCCGTGGTATTCAACTTTGAGGGCATATCTGGGCATGGCGCTGCTCTTAACGCCCTGCGGGGCAAGGAACAATCTTTTTCCCCTCTGGTAACGCGCAAGGCGCGCCCTTATCCTTAAGCCAAGGAAATAATTGTTGGGGCAGTGTTTGTGGTCATTTCAACCCTCGCAGACGGGATCGTGCGCACACTTGAAGGTGCGCGCGACACGGTGAACGAGACATTGTTCGAGCCTGTGATCCGGCTGGGGGTCACGGGGCTTGCGCGCTCGGGCAAGACGGTTTTCATCACGTCACTGGTTGCCAACCTGTTGGATCGCGGGCGCATGCCGCAGTTGCTGGCGGCCTCTGAAGGGCGCATAACAGCCGCCTTTTTGCAGCCGCAACCCGACGACACGGTACCGCGTTTTGATTTCGAAACGCATCTCGGCGCGCTGACCGCACGCACGCCGCACTGGCCCGAAAGCACGCGCGCGATTTCTGAATTGCGGATTTCGTTAAAAGTGCAGCCCAATGGACTGCTTGGCGGCCTTCAAGGCCCCCGCACAGTGCATCTGGATATTGTCGACTACCCCGGCGAATGGCTGCTGGATCTGGCGCTGCTGGACAAAAGCTATGATGAGTGGTCGCGCGAGGTTCTGGAGCGGATCGAAACCCGCGAGGAAGCGATAGACTATCGCGCTTTGGCTAAGGCTACGGACGCTACGGGCAAACTTGACGAACCCGAAGCACAGGCGCTCGCGGCCAGTTTTACCCGATACCTGCACGCTGCGCGCAAGGCTGGATACTATGATTGCACGCCCGGGCGTTTTTTGCTGCCGGGGGATTTGGCGGGTAGCCCTGCAATTACCTTTGCCCCGATCGCGGGCACATCAAATGCGCCGCGCCGAAGCCTGGGGCGCGAAATGGCGCGCCGCTATGAGGCCTATAAGGCGCGCGTTGTGAAACCGTTCTTTCGCGATCACTTCTCGCGGATCGACAGACAGGTTGTTCTGGTGGACGCGCTTGGCGCGATCCATCACGGGCCGCGCGCCGTTGAGGATTTGCGCGGCGCGATGACCGACATCCTGAGCGCATTTCGTCCGGGCACAAACGCCTTTTTAAGCAAGCTGCTTTTGGGGAAACGTGTCGAGCGCATCCTGTTCGCAGCAAGCAAGGCCGATCACCTGCATCATGCCCAACATCCTGAATTGACGTCTATTATGGAGGCCTTGACGCGCGAGGCGCGGGACAAGGCGCGCTTTGCCGGGGCCAAGACATCGTCAATGTCACTTGCGGCTTTGCGCGCTACAACGGAAGAGACGATCGAGCACGAAGGGGCCAAGCTTGATTGCGTGCGCGGCACCTTGCTTGATAGCGGCAAGCAAGCGGCGTTCTATCCCGGCCAATTGCCAAAAGATCCGTCGCATTTGTTAGGGCCGGCGCGCGATGGCGCTGCGGCCTGGCTGGACGAAGACTATCAGATCATGCGGTTCGCGCCTGCGCCTTTGACGCTGAAACCCGGGGTCGGGCCACCTCACATTAGGCTCGATAAAGCGGCGCAGTTTCTGCTGGGTGACAAGCTGTGAGCCTGCATTTGAGAGCTGCGCGCAGCACCGATGCAGGTAAACTTGGCGCCATGCTATCCGAAGCCGTGGCTGCGAATGCATGGAAACCCAAGGTTCATACGGGTGCCGAAGACATCGCGCATCTGGGCGAATTGATCGCGCGGGGCTGGGTGAATGTGTGTGAAAACAGCGGCGTTGTCGCGGGCTTTCTGGTCCTTGAAGATTACAAGGTCCAATCGCTCTACGTCGCAGGTAATTTTCAGAACGCGGGCATTGGCACCGTCTTGTTGCAACATGCGATGCAAGGGCAAAGCCGCCTAGAGCTATGGACCTTTCAAGCCAACAAAGGCGCGCAACGCTTTTACCTGCGCCATGGCTTTCACGAAGCGGAACGCACCAATGGCGCAGGCAATGAAGAGGGCCTGCCGGATATCCGATATGTTTGGGTAAACCCCGATAAGGAGAGCAAAAATGGCTAAAGGACCGGTTTTGATCGATCTCGAAAATGCCCCCGCGCCAGAGCTCGGACCAGAGGCAGCGCAGCCAGTTCCTGACTTGGACATGCCAGCGCCCAAAGGGCAGGCGATGCAGACCGTAGCCGCGCTAACGGCGCGTCGTCCCTCCCGCCTGAGCAAATGGTTCTGGGGCTTGCTCGTTTCCTTGATGGGCTTCGCGGTGTCGCTGGCGGCATGGGATTTTGCAATGGGGCTGATCGCGCGGGTGCCTTTGCTTGGCTACGCTGTGACGGTGCTACTGGCGGCCTTTGTCCTTGTCCTTTTGGTGATGGGCCTTCGCGAATTGGCGGCGTTTTCGCGCTTGCGCCGGATGGATGTGGTGCACCGAGCAGGCGAAGCCGCGCGCGCCAGCGGCGATCTGAAGGCTGCTCGTCAGGTGGTCGATCAGATCACGCGCCTCTATCGGGGCCGCGAAGATACGCGTTGGGGCCGCGAGGCGTTGGAAGAAAAGCGTGCAGATATTCTGGATGGTGATGCGTTGCTGGATGTCGCCGAGCGTGAAATTCTGGGGCCCTTGGACATCGCCGCGACCCGCGAGATAGAAGCCGCATCAAGGCAGGTGGCGATGGTCACCGCTTTAGTGCCGCTCGCTTTGGCGGATGTTGCAACGGCGCTGACGTCGAACTTGCGAATGATCCGCCGCATTGCGGAAATTTACGGCGGGCGCTCTGGCGCGCTTGGCAATTGGCGCCTGACGCGGGCCGTGATGACCCATTTGGTGGCGACAGGGGCGGTCGCGGTCGGCGATGATTTCTTGTCATCTATCGCGGGGGGCGGTGTTCTGGGCAAAATCTCGCGCCGCTTTGGCGAAGGTGTTGTGAACGGCGCGCTTACGGCAAGGGTCGGGGTGGCCGCGATGGAGGTCTGTCGCCCGCTTCCGTTTAACGTGCAAAAACGTCCGTCTGTGACAGGTATCGTACGGCGCGCGCTAACAGGTTTGTTCGGAGAGACTGCGTAATGGATTTTGAAGGCCTGCTTGTACTCTTTGGTGTTCTGATCGGCCTTGCTGTCTTGCTGGCACCGATTGGCGTTGTGATCCTGTTCAAAAAACTGCGCGTGTTGAACGAGCGCCTTGCGCGGCTTGAATTTCAGCAACTTGCGCAACGCGACGGGATAGACGCGCAACGGGCTAGCCCATCACCCCTAGGTGAAACTGCGGGGGCTTCAAAAACTGCTGAAGATGAACGCATTGCGGCGGTTGCGCCCCGCGTCGAGACTGCCACAGCCAATGCCCCAAAGAGCGTCCCGGACAGCAAAGCCGATGTTGACCCTGTCAGCGACACAAGTGACACGTCGCAAGTCCCGCGTTCTTTCGTCTTTCGCACGCAAACCCTTGAAAACGCAGCCAGTTGGCTAAAAGAAAACTGGTTCCTCGGGATTGCCGCCGTATCGCTCGCGCTTGCCGGGATCTTCATGGTGCAATACGGGGTAGAGCAGGGATTGCTGACACCTTTCGCGCGCATAATGGGCGCGCTGGGGCTGGGCGCGGCCTTTATTGCATTGGGCGAAATCGCCCGCCGCCGTTTCGGTGACGAAGGCGGAAGCATGAATGCGCTGCCCTCGACATTCTCGGGGGCGGGAATCGTAACGCTTTTTGCGGCAGTCCTGTCTGCGCGGCACCTTTATGCGATGCTCCCTTCCGATCTTGCGCTGATCGCCTTGGTTGGCGTTGCTGCACTGGCTGTCGTTCTGGGCTGGTTTTATGGGCCGTTTCTGGCTGCTGTTGGCGTCGTTGGGGCGCTTGGCGCGCCCTTCACTGTGGGCGGCTCAAGCGATGCACCGCATCTGTTCTTCTACTATTTCGCATTGATCGTCGTCATGGCGCTGGCGATTGACACGGTGCGGCGATGGGCGTGGGT
>NZ_JBAUHO010000327.1:0-2540 GCF_049680325.1 Planktotalea sp. | reverse complement strand
GTCACATCCAGACCGCGCGCTTCAAGCACCATAGGAACCACGGCAAGGCGTCCCATAAAATCTTGTGCCGTATCTTCCGCAGCGCGCCACATACCCGCATGAGCAGGCAATGCACCGTAAAAACTGCCCATGTCTTCAAGGCAATCACACATAAGGTTGAAATGCTTGGATTCATCATCTGCCGCGCTGACCCAATCGTCATAAAAACCGGCGGGAAGGGGGATATGGCTAAAGCGCGCGATGATATCCCAGTGCAGATCAACTGCATTCAATTCGATATGCGCAACCGCGTGAAGCAGCGCGATGCGGCCCGGTCCTGTCCCCGGTCGGCGACGCGGCACGTCGCGGGGGGAAAGCAGTTCTGGCGCATCGGGGCGGGCAGGGTGCATGGGCGGCGTCGCGGCACCTATTTCGGGCAAGTCACCCGAAGCGCGCGCCGCGCGCCATTCAGCGGCATATTTGTGTGAAAGCGCAGTTTTTTCACGCCCGTCACTGGTTTGTAGGACGTCCACTGCCATTTGTGCCAAAGGTTTCATGCAGTTAGCGCCCTGGCGGCCTCAAGCACGGCTTCAGCGTGGCCGGGGACTTTTACTTTGCGCCAAACCTTTGCCAATGTGCCATCTGCCTGGATCAGAAAGGTCGCGCGTTCGATCCCCATGAACTTTTTGCCGTACATGTTCTTTTCTTTCCAAACGCCATAAGCTTCGCAAATGGCGTTATCCTCGTCGCTGAGCAACGGCATGCTTAAGCCGTGTTTCGCGGCGAATTTGTCGTGGCTGGCGATGCTATCGGCTGAAATGCCCCAGATTTTGACACCTAGTGCGGCGAAATCGGCTTCCATGCCGGAAAAGGCTATTGCCTCTTTCGTGCATCCAGGTGTGTCATCGCGCGGGTAAAAGAACAAAACCAGCGCACCCGCGCCTGACAGGCTCAAGGTTTGCGCGCCTGTGGCAGGCAGTGTGAAGTCTGGCGCTTTGTCTCCGATATCAATCATTTGTCATCCCCTTGGTTTCACCGCCTTTGGTTTCATATTAGAAGGGGGCAGACAATAGACCGTGCAGTGCCAAAATGGGGCAGACCTGAACAAGATGAGCGAAACGCCACAGCCAACACCGGACGCACAAACGCCTGCGCCGCAAACGCGCGAGCGTCGGTTGCGCAAGCGTCACATGGCGCAAGCGATAGCGACAGGACTGGGCGGCTTTGTCGTCGCGGTTGTCATCGGCTTTGTTCTGCTGATTGGTCGCGAAGTGCGCGCCCCTGATTGGCTACAGAGCAAGATCGAGCAACGGCTTGCCGAAGCGATGCCGGACGTTGATATCGGTTTGGGGAGCCTCTCTCTCAAGATTGAAAGCTCGGACCTAAGTCCGCGTGTCGTTCTGCAAAACATTACTGTGCGCGATGACACGGGGCTGCCGTTTGCTTCGCTTGGGGAGCTGAGCGTGCGCGCATCGTTTCGCGCAGCCTTAGGAGGCCAGTTTTCGCCCAAGAACGTATCGCTATCGGGCGCGTTGATGAAACTGCGCCGCGCTTCGGATGGTAGCTATGATCTGACCATCGGCTCGGCCCTGCAAGCCAGCGGAGAAGGTGCGTCTTTGGTGCAATTGATTGAACGCGTGGATCAGTTGTTGGTACGCCCGGAGCTGCAATATCTGCGCGAGGTTGAGGTCGAAAGTCTGACCGTTCTCTATGAAGATGCCCGCGCAGGGCGTGCCTGGACGGTTGATGGCGGGCGCATGCGTTTGAATACAAATGGTGGACAGCTATCCATTGGCGCTGATTTTGCGCTTCTGGGCGGGCAGGATTACGCAACCACTTTGACTATGAATTATGACAGCGAAATCGGCTCGCCTGCAGCGCGCATTGGTCTGACACTTGAAGATGCGTCATCGCAGGACATTGCCAGCCAAAGCGAGGCCTTGGCGTGGATGCAGGCCTTGCATGCGCCGATCTCCGGCTCTTTACGCACCGAAGTGGATGACGAAGGCGCGCTAGGTCCGTTGAATGCAACCTTGCAAATCGGTGCAGGCGTGGTTCAGCCAGAGCAGGAAGCAAAGCCAATCCCCTTTGAGGGCGCGCAGGCCTATTTCACCTATGAGCCAGATGAAAACATCCTTGTTTTCAACGAAGTGAACGTGAAATCTGCATGGATCGAAGCGCGTGGTGAAGGGCGCGCGCGCTTGCAAAACGGCCCCGGCGGCTGGCCCGAAGCGATGCTTGCCCAACTGCGCCTTACCAGCGTCAAGGCCAATCCGAACGACCTATACCCGGAACCCGTAACGTTGCAGCAGGCCGATCTGGATATGCGGTTGGTCTTTGATCCGTTCCGTTTGGATGTGGGGCAACTGGTGCTGCGCGAAGACGGGCAAACGCTGATTGCAAGCGGGCGCGCGGACATCGGGCTTGATGGTTGGCGCCTCGCGGTAGATGCACGATCAAATAGCCTTGAAGTCAAAAAAGTTCTGCGCGTGTGGCCTGATACTGTAAAGCCGAAAACGCGTTCGTGGATTGCACAGAACATTATTGGCGGCGATGTGAGC
>NZ_JBAUHO010000326.1:0-1602 GCF_049680325.1 Planktotalea sp. | reverse complement strand
TCCTTTGGCGGGCCTGCCGCACAAATAGCGCTGATGCATAAAGAGCTGGTGGACAACCGCAAGTGGCTCTCCGAGCAAGAGTTTTTGTCGGGGCTTTCCTTTTGCATGTCGCTCCCCGGTCCAGAAGCCATGCAGCTAGCGACCTATTCAGGCTGGCGTATGCGCGGCACATTGGGCGGCCTTTTAGCGGGATTGCTTTTTGTTCTGCCGGGCGCTGCGGTGATCCTCGCGCTTGGTGCAATTTATGTCAGCTACGGCGATATCCCGTTGGTGCAAACGCTGTTCTTGGGTGTGAAGGCAGCCGTTCTCGCAATCGTTATCGAGGCGTTGATAAAAGTCGCGAAACGCGCTTTCAAGTCCCCCCTGCATTGGGGCTTGGCCGTTGTCAGCTTTGTCTCGATATTTGTTCTGGCATTGCCTTTTCCTGCTGTGATCGGCGTTGCGGCGCTGATCGGCTATCTGACAACACCAGCCGCTGCGCATGTGCCGACACCGCGCGTGCCCTTCGGGCAAACACTTGGCACAGTGTCGCTGTGGCTTGCTTTGTGGTGGTTGCCAATTCTGGTTCTGGGGTTTGTCATTGGGCAGGATTTCCTGTTCCAACTGGCCGTCTTCTTTTCAAAACTCGCGACTGTTACCTTTGGCGGTGCCTATGCGGTCTTAGCTTATATGGGCCAAGAGGTCGTTCAGGGTCTTGGTTGGATCAGCGCGGCCGAAATGATTGACGGGCTTGGTCTGGCAGAAACAACACCGGGCCCTTTGATACTTGTTACGGAATTCGTTGGCTTCCTTGCGGGTTACAATGCGGGCGGCGCGGGGCTTGCGGTCTTGGCCGCGATTGTGACGCTTTGGGCGACCTTCGTGCCCTGTTTCCTGTGGATATTCGCTGGCGCGCCCTACATCGAATGGATTTCTGCACAACCTCGATTGAACGGAGCAATGTCGGCAATCACAGCGGCGGTTGTGGGTGTGATTGCCAACCTGTCGATCTGGTTCGCGCTCAACGTGATTTTTTCAAATGTGACGCGCACCCCCTTTGGCTGGATGCCGGAACTGGCCTCGCTCGATTGGCGCGCGCTGGTTCTAAGCTGTGTCGCGGCACTTTTGCTTTTGCGCCTCCACATTGGTTTGCTGAAGGTCCTCGCAATATCTGCGTTACTGGCGCTTGGAGCTTCCTTCATATGAGATTCTTCTGGTTGGTCGCATTGACCATGACGGCCTTTGCGTCCAACTCGATCCTCAACCGGCTGGCACTGGCTTCAGGCGACACAGGACCAGCAAGCTATGCGGCGATCCGTTTGATCGCAGGCGCGCTGATGCTGGCCTTGTTGCTTGGGCTGCGCAATCAATCACGCCCTGCCGTGACCCGCCATGCTTTGTGGGGCGCGGTGACGCTACTGCTTTATGCGTTGGGATTTTCATTCGCCTATATCACACTGCCTACTGGCCCAGGTGCCTTGATCCTATTTGGCGGCGTTCAGGTCATGTCCTTTGCGATCACGCTTGCGAAAGGACAAAAGATCAACCTGTTCAGTTGGGTCGGGGCTGCTCTGGCTTTTAGCGGTCTGTGCTATCTGCTTTGGCCTGATGGGGCGGCACCCA
>NZ_JBAUHO010000325.1:0-5778 GCF_049680325.1 Planktotalea sp. | reverse complement strand
GGTGACGACTTCTTGCTCCGGCTGGGCACTTGGTTCAGGCCTTGGCTGGGTGAGTGAGGCGAGCAACAGCGCCTTTGGTCTTGCTGCCGGTTTGGGCGACGTCATCACCGCTGCCGTTGACGAGGCCGCTACCTGCGTGACCTGAACATCAGTTGCTGTGCTGACCTGGGCCTCAACTAGCGCTTCACGAACGTCGTCTTTCAAAGATACGAGAATGGGCGCATCAGCCACAATGCTACTGCGTGCTTTTGGACGTGGGCTTTCTTTGACTGCACGCACCACGCGGATGGTTTTAGCAGTCGCGCGAGAGCCGCCATAGGCGGGCTTGGATGGTTTGCGCAAAGCAACACGGGACGGCGCGCGCTTGAACCCCATGTCGAGCAACTCAGCGACGCGTGCATTTCGTGCCGCTGTTGACTGGCCGCCGAAAACCGTCGCAATAATGCGTTCTTCGCCGCGCTCGGCGGAGGCAACAAGGTTAAAGCCCGCGGCACGCGTATAACCTGTCTTGATGCCATCTGCGCCTTTATAGTTGCTTAGAAAACGGCGGTTTGTGTTGGGAACCGTTTTAACACCGGCATCTGTCGAGATACGCGAGAACAGATTGTAATAATCAGGATAATCATAGAGCAAATGGCGCCCCAGAATTGACATGTCGTGCGCTGTTGAAAGGTGGCCTGCTTCTGTTAGCCCGTGGGCATTCTTGAAGGTTGTTTTGGACATGCCGAGCGATTTGGCTGTGCGGGTCATGCGGCGTGCAAAGGCAGCTTCGGATCCTTCAAGCGTTTCGCCAATTGCTGTTGCAGCATCGTTCGCGGACTTTACCGCAGCGGCGCGAATGAGATAGCGAAACTTGATGCGTTGCCCGGCGTGCAGGCCGAGTTTCGATGGTTGTTCATTCGCAGCATTGGCTGAGATCTTAACCGTTGTATCAAGCGAGATTTCACCGTTCTCGATCGCCTGAAACGCAATGTAGAGCGTCATCATTTTGGTCAGCGATGCAGGGTGCAAGCGCGTATCTGCATTTCGAGCGTGCAGCACTTCGCCAGAGCGCGCATCCATAACATAAGCTGCATATGGTGCTGCCGAAACGCTCATCGGGAGCGCAACGAGTAACCATAAGAGTGAAATGACCAATAGCCCTAGTCGGGCCGGCGATGTGTGCCGTACCTTCACGATTTCTGCCTTTTACTGCCTCAGTGCTGCCGATTTTTCGACTAGCGTATTTTTATTATGGTTAAGTACTAACACATAACTTTCGATTAATAAAGTATTCAAAACAAAGGAAAACTTAGAAAAATTTTACTCGATTTCTCAACATATTGCGGTTTCAACGCGAGTGACCCCAAGCCAAGCGATTGTGTCAGCAATGTGGCAATCCGGCCCCAGCGAACAAAGGCGCTGTCCGACTCCATACTGACTGGTACAATAAATCGATCCGTGCCGATCTTGAAATCACACCTTTTGGGGCGATTTTCATGACAACGCGGGCGCTGGTCTAGCATGCCCTCTTTTCTATTAGCCCATTGAAGTTATATAGAGGTCTGTGACCAATTGAAGAACATGGAAAACCGCGTAAGCATGCTCATCCAGCCGATCATCGCTTCTGACAAAACAAATGACGACTCCGATGCGAGCGTTGTTGTGGAAGTGCGCCCGAAAACGCGCAAACCACCGCTTTATAAAGTGCTCTTGCTCAACGACGATTATACGCCAATGGAGTTTGTCGTTCATGTCCTAGAGCGGTTTTTCAACATGAACCACGCACAGGCGTTTGAGATCATGTTGACGGTTCACAAGAAGGGCCTCGCTGTTGTTGGTGTTTTCAGCCACGAAATAGCTGAAACCAAAGTGAGCCAGGTTATGGATCTGGCCCGCCGCAACCAGCATCCTTTGCAATGCACCATGGAAAAAGAATAGCGACGTTATGAAACACGCGCGTTTGGACCTTGCCCGCAACGCAGAGTTGCTACCCCAACTCTCGGGCACCATCGGTGTCTTCGGACAAATGGATGTTGATCGCCTGCGCGGGTTGCTTGATCTGGACTTGGCCTGCGAAAGCAGCTCATTCGTCACAAATACCGCTTTGAAGGCTGCGGGCATTCGCGTGGATCCAGTGCAATCTGATCCGTTTGAACATGCGATTGTGTTCCTGCCCCGCGCCAAAGCCGAGGCGCAACATCTGATCGCTAAGGCGATTAACCAGACGCCAGACGGCTGGATCATCGTCGACGGCCAAAAGACCGACGGTATCGAGAGCATCGCCAAACAGATCGCGCGCGAAGTGCCGTCGATTTCAAACTATTCCAAAGCCCATGGCAAGACGATCTGGTTCCGCGCAAGCGACGCAATTGCACTAAAGCAGTGGCAGTCGGAGCCGCAACAAAATGCTGATGGTTTCGTGACTGCCCCGGGGGTGTTTTCATCCGACGGCATTGATCCGGCTTCTGCATTGCTGCTTGAACATATTCCGACCGACCTCAAGGGCACTGCCGTAGATTTGGGTGCTGGTTGGGGGTTTTTGTCGGCAGGCGTGCTTGCGCGCGCACCTGCAATTCAAACCCTTCATTTGGTCGAGGATAACGCCGCCGCGCTCGATTGCGCACGCACAAACGTTAAGGATGTCCGCGCCCAGTTCCATTGGAACGACGCGCTAAGTTGGCGTGTGCGCGACCAGGTTCAGACGGTTATCATGAACCCGCCCTTCCATGTTTCGCGCAGCGCCGAACCATCGCTCGGCGTGCGTTTCATCGAGGCTGCCGCAAAGATGCTGAAACCCGCTGGAAAGTTGTATATGGTCGCCAATGCGCATTTACCCTATGAGGCTGCGTTGGAAGAAGCGTTCAAAAGCGTCGAGGTGATTGAGCGGACCAATAAATTCAAAGTGTTTTGCGCAGAGCGCGGACGCGTTAAAGTGTGATGAACGCTTCCTTTTTGGAGATAGCCGATGTCCTTTTCGATTGATGGAAAAACTGCAATTGTGACAGGCGCGGCCAATGGGATCGGTTTGGCGATCGCGCGTCATTTCGCGGCTCAGGGCGCGAATGTCATGTTTGCCGACATGGATGAATCCAAGCTTGCCGAAGAATTGGGCGATGTCGCGGAAGACAGCAACATCCGTTATTTTTCAGGCGATCTGCGTGAGAAATTGACCTTGGCAAACCTGCTCTCGGGTACGATCGACGCATTTGATACTGTCGATATTCTTGTGAACGGATCGCGGCAGGTGCTGACCACTGCGCCGCTTGATCCCGATGACGACACGGTAAACACGCTTCTTCAACAAAACCTGATGACAAGCCTGCGTCTGTCGCAGCTTGTCGCGCGACGTATGATAAAGCAAGCCAAAGATAAAGAGGAAGGGCCAGTCGGCTCGATTATCAACCTTTCTTCGGTCGCTGCCCGTCGAACGCGTCCGGAATTGTTGGCGTTCTCAATATCCACGGCAGCTTTGGATCAAATGACGCGATCCCTTGCCGTCGCTCTTGCGCCTGAGCGGATTAGAGTTAATTCAGTTGCTTTCGGTTCGGTCATGAGCGCGAGCTTGCGTGAAGTTCTTAAAGAAAACCGTGAGTACCGCGAGACGATTGAAAGCATTACGCCACTTGGCCGCATTGCAGCGCCTCAAGAAGTGGCCGAAGCCGTGCAGTATCTCGCGTCTGACGGGTCAGGATTCATGACTGGGCAAGTACTGACAGTTGATGGCGGTCGTACCCTGCTGGATCCCGTCGGCCCGCCCGCGCATTGACGGCAAACAAAGCACTAAAGGACTCTCCATGACATCGGAAATGCAGCCACAAAAAGCCAAGGCAGCGACTTGGTTCGAAGATCTGCGCAATCAAATCGTT
Organism: Planktotalea sp.; assembly: GCF_049680325.1. GTDB lineage: Bacteria > Pseudomonadota > Alphaproteobacteria > Rhodobacterales > Rhodobacteraceae > Planktotalea. Next base: position 1,930 of record NZ_JBAUHO010000325.1, on the reverse strand, counting down.
GCTGCCTTTGAGGATCTGGAAAACAGCCATAGCACTGGACCGATGTCGCAGGCAGAGCCAGGCCGTTTTGAGGTAACCAGAACAACGCGCAAATCCGATGACGGTAGTGATGCTGGTGGCGGGTTGATGAGCGTCATGCGCAACGGCCGGGTTTTTGAAAAGGTTGGCGTGAATATTTCCACGGTTTACGGCACGCTTGGTGCCCGCGCACAAAATGCTATGGCCGCGCGTAAGGGTATTGAAGGCATGGCGGATGATCCGCGCTTTTGGGCCTCTGGGATTTCGCTTGTTGCGCATATGCAGAACCCGCATTGCCCGGCAGTCCATATGAATACCCGTATGTTCTGGACGCCTCATGCATGGTGGTTTGGCGGCGGTTCGGATTTGAACCCATGCCTTGAATATGACGAGGACACAGCACATTTTCACGCAACGCAGAAACAGCATCTCGATCCCCACGGTCCCGAGCATTATCCCGCGCTGAAAGAATGGGCGGATGAGTATTTTTACATTCCACATCGCGCACGTGCACGCGGTGTCGGCGGTATTTTTATGGACGATCGCAATTCAGGCGATTGGGACGCTGATTTTGCGCTTACGCAAGATATCGGCAAAGCGTTTCTTCCTGCGTTTTTGCCATTGATCGAAAAGCGGCGCATTCAGGCGTGGAGCGATGCCGATAAAGATGCTCAACTGGTGCATCGGGGTCTCTATGCAGAGTATAATTTGGTCTACGATCGCGGCACTAAATTTGGGTTGGAAACGGGCCATGACGCAAATGCAGTGTTGATGAGTCTTCCGCCGCTGGCAAAGTGGGTCTGAGGTTCAATAGTAACTTTGCACCAAGCCGGACGCGATAAGCGTCCAACCGTCTGCAACCACAAAGAACGCAAGTTTGAATGGCAGCGAAACGATCGCTGGCGGGACCATCATCATGCCCATGGACATCAGAATGGCTGCGACGACGAGGTCGATAATCAAGAATGGTAGGAACAGTAAAAATCCCACCTGAAACGCGCGGGCAATTTCCGAGAGCATGAAGCTGGGCACCAATAAGGACAAATGCGCGTCTGGTTCAGGCGCGCCTGCCTTCAAATCAGGGCGAAGGTCGGCCAATGCGGCGAATGTGTCAGGGTTAACGCGCGCGGCCATGAACTCCTTAAATGGAACAATGGCGCTGCTGAACGCGGCATCAATTTCAATCTTGCCTTCGCCAAAGGGGCCAATTCCTGCGGTCCAGGCCTCGGTAAAGACGGGCTCCATCACGAAAAACGTCAGAAAAAGAGCAAGACTAACCAGCATCATGTTTGGTGGCGATTGTTGTAAACCTATCCCCTGCCGTAGGATCGAGAGTACCGTAATCATGAAGGGAAAGCAGGTTATCATAATCAAGATACCAGGCGCGAGGCTAAGGATAGTTACAAGCGCGATCAACTGAAGGCTGCTGCTTGTGAGCGAGCCATTTTCGATCAGCCCATCCGCAAGGGTTTGAGCGGTAGCCAAAGAAGGCAAGCCAAAAAAACCAACCAGCAGCAGAAAGCGCAGCGCCCGGTGCTTCACGCGCTGCCCACCTCGGGTTCGACGATCTCGGTGATGCGGACGGCAAGCATTGAGGATGCACCATCTTCGGTTTCCTCAAGCTGACCGCGGCCAACCAGGCGATCCCCAATGTATAAATCGACAGGTGCGTCGACAGTCTTGTCAAGGGCCAGAACAGAGTTCTCACCAAGGTCCAACAGTTCCCGGATTGACGGGCGGGCGCGCCCGACCGAGACGGTTATTTCGACGGGAACATTGCTAAATGGTGTCGACATTGTCGCGCTGGCTTGTGCATCAGACGGCATTCGCTTGCTCCAATATTGGTTGTTTCAGGAAGGTATCTATTGTCGATTGAATGTCGCTAATCGCTTGTTTTACATCGATTTTACTC
>NZ_JBAUHO010000324.1:0-2352 GCF_049680325.1 Planktotalea sp. | reverse complement strand
GCCCCAATCTGCCGCGCACGCGGCTCATCATGCCCGTGTGCAACACGCACATTCAGATCAGACCTGCTTGACTCCTATGTCCGCTCAATCAACGATGTTTCTCATGACATCAAACATCCTGCGCGATATTGCCGAAGACCCCGACCTTGGCATCCCCATGAGCGACGGCACGCGCCTTTCTGCCCGCACATGGATCCCGAACGACGCCGACGACGCCCCGGTCCCCGCGATCCTTGAGTTTCTGCCCTATCGCAAACGCGATGGAACCACCGCGCGCGATTGCCTTACACATCCCTACTTTGCCAAGCGCGGCTATGCCTGCATTCGCGTGGACATGCGCGGCAACGGCGATAGCGAAGGGTTGATGGAGGACGAATACAGCCCTCAGGAACTTGCCGACGCGGTTGAGACGATCAACTGGCTCGCAGCGCAGCCCTGGTGCAATGGCAATGTCGGGATGATGGGGATCAGCTGGGGCGGGTTCAACGCCCTGCAAGTCGCGGCGCTCACACCAGAACCGCTTAAAGCGATCATCACACTTTGCTCGACGGTCGATCGCTACGCGGACGATATCCACTATAAGGGTGGTTGCCTGCTCAATGAAAACCTCGGTTGGGGCGGGACGATGTGGTCCTATTCCTCGCGTGCGCCCGATCCGATGCTACGCCCCGATGACTGGCGTGACATCTGGATGAAGCGTTTGGAGAACGACCCTTTTCTCGCCGCTCATTGGCTCGATCATCAGCGCCGTGATGCCTATTGGCAGCATGGCTCGGTCTGTGAAGACTACTCCGCGATCAAAGCCGCAACCTTGGCAATCGGTGGCTGGGGTGATGCCTACAAAAATGCTCCGCCCGCTCTCATCGAAAATCTGGACGCCCCTGCGAAAGCCATCATCGGGCCCTGGGTTCACAAATATCCGCATTTTGCCATTCCCGAACCGCGCATCGGTTTCTTGCAAGAGGCGCTTCGCTGGTGGGATCATTGGCTAAAGGGAATTGAGACCGGCGTTGAAAACGATCCTCTGTATCGCCCCTACCTAATGGACGCAGTCGCGCCAAAGTCCTGGTATACCGAACGCGCAGGACGATGGCTTGCCATTGATGAAAAGCCCTCGGACCTGCCGCGCGAGGTTTGGCATTTTGCCGAAGATGCCTTGCAGCAAGCCCCTGCGCCCTTCACAAAGTCCATCGCATCCCCGCAAACTTGCGGGGCGCATTCCGGAGAATACTGTGCGATCTGGCTAGGCCCGGAGCTTCCCGATGACCAACGCGCCGATGACGTCGGCTCGCTGGTGTTCAAAAGCGAAAAACTAAACGAACAGCGTGATATTGTTGGCGCGCCGCAGGTCACGATTACGCTTAGCGCTGACAAGGCGCAGGGGCAGATTGCGGTGCGTTTGCTGGACATGCAGCCGAACGGCGCGAGCGCGCGGATCACATATGGCGTCTTGAATCTGAGCCATCATATCAGCCATTCGACCCCCAAGCCCCTTGAGCCGGGACAGGCGATCACGATCACCCTCGATCTGGATCATATCGCCTATCGCTTGCCTGCGGGGCATCGTTTGGGCCTTGCAGTGTCTTCTGCCTACTGGCCGCTTGTCTGGCCCAGCCCCGAAGCAACGACGCTAACGTTAACGCAAGGATCGTTAAGCCTGCCGGTCCGTGCCAGCGGTGACACTGACGAATGGACCTTCGAGCCGCCTGAAGCGGATGAGCCTTGGCAGGTTGAAACGATCCGCGAAGCCTCTAACAGCAGGCGCACGATCACCGATTGGTCGACGGGCATTGTTACGTTGGAAATCATCGACGACTTTGGCAAGGTCAGGGATAGCGATCACGGGTTGATAAACGGGTCAATTGCGCGGGAATGGTGGTCGATCCATCCCGACGATCCGCTTAGCGCGCGCGGGCGCACCCATTGGAGCGACGAGTTGGAGCGTGATGGGATTTGCCTGCGCACCGAAGCAACGTCGCACATGCATTCTGACGCGACCCATTTCCACCTTAACGCGCGTTTAGAAGCCTATGAGAATGACACACTCGTGTTCGAGAAGGATGTTCAACGCAGCATTGAGCGGGACAACTTGTAACTGTGCCTGGCCAATAAAAGATAATTAACCCTTGATAGCTGCAACACAATCCGCATTGTTGAACATGTAATCAACAAAACCGCCTGCCCGATCAAACGAGGGCGGACCAATAGATCAAAACTGGGAGTTTCTTATGCAAGACCAACTAGACTATCTCGCTAAACGTGCCACCGCGGGCAAACTTTCGCGCCGTGAATTCATGGGCAAAGCAACCGCTTTGGGTGTCAGCGCAACCGCTGCCAGCACAATGTTCGCAA
>NZ_JBAUHO010000323.1:0-10523 GCF_049680325.1 Planktotalea sp. | reverse complement strand
CGCCCCCGCCAGCCCAATACAAAACCAAGCGAATCCAATAAGATAGACTTGCCTGCACCCGTTTCGCCAGTCAGCACATTCAACCCATCCTGAAAATTCAATTCCAGATGGTCGATAATCAGGATGTCTCGGATATCGAGCGTGCGCAGCATTTAGATGACCCCGCGCGCGTCAGGCGCGCGCAAATTTTCGCTTACAGCCACTTGCCTTGCAACATTTGACGATAGACTTGATACAGCCAGTTATCACCCGCCGCCTTCAACTCCAGCCCGCGACCCGTGAGCAGCTTGAAACTGTCCTCGTACCAATCGGTGCCTTTATAGTTGTGACCAAGGATGGCCCCTGCGGTCTGTGCTTCTTCCGTCAGACCCAGCGACAGATAGGCTTCGACCAAGCGGTGCAAAGCTTCGGGCGTGTGCGTCGTTGTCTGGAAATCTTCGACCACAACGCGGAAACGGTTGATCGACGCGGTATAGAGATCGCGCTGCAGATAATAACGCCCGATTTCCATCTCTTTGCCCGCAAGATGGTCAAAGGCAAGATCGAACTTCAGAATCGCAGAACGCGCATATTCGCTGTCAGGATAACGTTCGATGACAGTGCGCAGACCTTGCAACGCCTGGAACGTCAAACCCTGATCGCGACCCACGTCCTCGATCTGGTCATAATAGCTAAGTGCCAACAAATACTGGGCATAGGCCGCATCGTCATCGGTCGGGTAGACATCAATGAAGCGCTGCGAAGATGCGCGCGAGTTTTCGTAATCTTTGTCTTTATGATAGGAAAACGCCTGCATAATCAGCGCGCGTTTGGCCCAGCTGGAATAAGGGTACAGGCGCTCGACCTCACCGAAATAGAAGGCCGCATCGTCCTCGCGCTTGCGCTCTAACTCGAACTCGCCGCGCTGAAATATCTGTTCGGCTGTGTAGGTTTCAAGCGGTACATTGGGCTGCCCACCAAGGAAACGCGACACGCCCCCACCGCCCCCGCCACATCCAGCAAGAGTCATGGAAAACACGACAGCAGCAGTCAAGGAAAGACGTGCGGTTTGGCGTTTCATGGCAGCACCTTTGATAGAACCTGTCAGAGTTTTATCTCTGTTTTCAACTCGGTCCTAGCACATAATATCGCCATGCAAAATGGCAATGCCCCAAAATGTTGGGACAGACGCTAGGTTCTTTTAATTTTGATGTTAGTAAGCCGCAGGAATCTCGCTGCGGGTGACGCCTGCACCAGGCAAATAGGCGTTAATGCTGGCATCACAGTCCACCATTTCATAATTGGACGGGTCCGCGAACATCGCGCGCAGCAAAGCATTGGTCATCGAATGACCAGCGCGCATACCAGTGTAGCGGCCAAGAATCGGGGCCCCTGCCAGCGACAAATCGCCCAAAGCATCCAGCATCTTGTGGCGAACCGCCTCATCCGTATGGCGCAAACCACCCGGGCTTAGAATGCGATCACCGTCAACAACGACCGCATTTTCCAGGGTGCCGCCCTTGGCAAGACCTTGGGCATACATCGCTTCAACATCGGAGTTGCGGCAGAACGTGCGGCTGTCACACAGCTCGCGCACAAAGGTTCCATTCGCCATATTCAACGATTTGCTCTGATGGCCAATCGCTGCGTCTTCGAACTCAATCGCGAAATCAATCGACAGGTTGCGCGCAGGCTCAAGCCGCGCCCAGCCCGCTTCGGTGCGCACTTCGATCGTCTTGAGAATGCGCAGCGCCCAACCGCCATTGCTTTGTTTTTGAACGCCTTTTGCAAGAATGCCGCGCACAAATTCAGCTGAGCTTCCGTCCATGATCGGCACTTCCGGCCCATCAATTTCGATCATCGCATTGGTGATGCCACAACCCGCAAGCGCAGCCATGATATGTTCAATCGTGGAAACTGTTACGCCATCGGCATTTTCGATCTTGGTGCAAAGCGGTGTCGGGTTCACGGCATCCCAGCGCGCTGGAACCAATGCGTCCTGCCCGCGCACATCCAAGCGACGGAACCAAACCCCATGATTGCTCGCAGCGGCATGAACCGTCATTGCGACAGGCGCGCCAGAATGAAGCCCGACGCCCGTAAAAGTCACTGATGATTTCAAAGTCGTTTGCACAATGGGTACCAGATTGAAATGCACGCAGGTCACCCTGCATCGCTGTTAACAGTCTGGTAACCAGCAACCTCCAAAGGCTCAACTCAAACTTTGTAACGGTCTGAAACATGCCCTTTCGGCAGGCAGGCGGAAACCTGCTTACCTTTGACGGGGATAGGGTCAAGTGCATGTTCTTAATAGAAAAAGAGGGCATCTTTCGATGCCCTCTTTTCAGATTTCCCCAGATAAAAGTGGGGTATTAATTTGCCTGACGACGCAGGAACGCGGGAATTTCAATGCGCTCTTGCTCTGGATCACTTTCTGCAACCGGGCTTGGTGCAGGTGCTGCATGGCCGGATTGCATGGGCGGCTGCTGACGCGGCGCTGGTGCGCCTGAGCCTTCTGCTGCGTGACCTGTCATGCGGTTAATCAGCGAATTGATGCCAAAGCGTGGACGCTCGACATCGGCGCTAGGCGCATGGGTTGGCGCTGCGCTGTGATGCTCGGGTGCTCGCTGAACTGCGGCTTGCAAACGTGCCATCGCTTCTGGCGAAGGTGACCCGAGACCGGGTGCTTTGGGCGCAATATAGGCCGCCTGCTCCGGCTCTGCTGCGGCTTGTGGTTCAAACGCTGCTGGCTGGTAGGCAGGGGGTGGCAGATCCTCTGCAACCTGCGCACGCGCGGCGTGATGCTGACCGCGATCCGCGATAAAGCTTGGCAACTCGGGCTGGAAGCTCGGCGCGTCATCTTCGAAGATATCTTCTGCTTGCTCGGATGCTGCTGCGCGCTGGACGTCTACATCATCCTCAAACAACGATGGCTCTGCTGTGCTTTGCGTTGCCGCAACATGGGCCACCTCTTCCTCTTCACGAACCTCTTCAACTTGCTTCAAAGGCTGCGCCATTGAGCGACGTGGAACCGGCATATCGTTTTGCGCAACAACGGCATCGATCCCTGTTGCAACAACAGAAACACGCATCGCGCCTTCAAGCGCAGTATCGAGCGTGGAACCAACGATGATGTTCGCATCTGGATCGACTTCTTCGCGAATACGGTTCGCCGCTTCGTCGAGTTCGAACAATGTAAGATCGTGACCGCCCGTGATGTTGATAAGAACACCCTTCGCGCCGCGCAGGCTGATTTCGTCCAACAACGGGTTGGCAATCGCCTTTTCGGCCGCCTGGATCGCACGATCCTCGCCCGTTGCTTCGCCTGTCCCCATCATCGCCTTGCCCATTTCGTCCATCACGGCGCGAACATCGGCAAAGTCGAGGTTGATAAGACCAGGGCGAACCATCAGGTCCGTCACACCCTTAACACCTTGATAAAGCACATCATCCGCAAGAGAGAAGGCTTCGGTGAAAGTCGTTTTTTCGTTCGCAAGACGGAACAGGTTCTGGTTTGGAATAATGATAAGCGTATCCACAACCTTCTGAAGGGCTTCAACGCCCTCCTCGGCCTGCTTCATGCGCTTGGCACCTTCAAACTGGAACGGCTTGGTCACAACGCCAACAGTCAGAACACCAAGCTCACGCGCAGCTTGTGCGATGATTGGTGCTGCACCCGTTCCGGTACCGCCGCCCATGCCCGCAGTGATAAAGCACATGTGCGCCCCTGCGAGGTGATCGACGATTTGTTCAATGCTTTCTTCCGCAGCAGCTGCGCCAACCGCAGCGCGCGCGCCTGCGCCCAAACCTTCGGTGACTTTCACACCCAGCTGTACGCGGCTTTGTGACATGGATTGTTGCAAGGCCTGCGCGTCGGTGTTCGCCACGACAAAGTCGACACCATCAAGCTCTTTCTCGATCATGTTATTGACGGCGTTACCGCCCGCCCCGCCTACACCAAATACCGTGATACGTGGTTTAAGATCTTCCTGTCCGGGCACCGTGAGGTTCAATGTCATGCTCTGTCCGCCTGTGTCTGCTGGCCCATTTTCGGGCCTTTTTGCTGCCTAATCACCCCTAGTCTAACCAACCGATTCGGAGACGTCACGCAAAAAAGCGAAAAAACCCACAAAATATGCAGGTTTTTCAGCGAAATTCCGCCAGATATGGCGTAAATGGGTAGATGTAGGGGCTACCAGTTGTCCCGGAACCATTTGAGGGCCCTTTTGAACGAACGTCCTTGATAATTTTCAAGAATCTCGAAATCCCACCATTCATCTTGTGGATGGGCCGCAAACAGGCACAAGCCAACCGCACTGGAAAAGCCCGGCCCCGTCGTTGCGCCCGGCAAACCATGGACACGCAAGGGACGTCCAAGGCGCACTTGCTGGCCCAGAATTTTGCTCGCCAAACCGTCAAGACCGGGGATCTGGCTGCCGCCGCCCGTCAACACGATCTGCTGGCTTGGCAAATGATCGAAACCCGCCGCATCCAGACGCGCACGCACGTCTTCCAGAATTTCTTCAACCCGCGGGCGCATGATACCAATCAGCTCGGCGCGGCTTACCTGGCGTCGGTCATGATCCCAATCGCCGGTGTCCCCGCCGATATCAATCATATCGCGGTCATCCATCCCCGTTGCAACGACCCCGCCGTTCACGGTTTTGATCCGCTCGGCTGTGGTCATCGGGATTTGCAGGCCCATTGAAATGTCTGACGTAATATGATCGCCGCCCATGCGCACCGCGTCGGCAAAGATCATATGCTTTTTCATGAAGATCGAAATACTTGTCGCGCCGCCCCCCATGTCGATGCAGGCCGCGCCCAATTCCTGTTCGTCTTCTACAAGCGCGGAAACACCAGATACATATGCCGATGAGGCAACCCCGGCGAGCTCCAGATCACAGCGGCGCACGCAATGCGCAAGGTTCTGGATCGCTGCGGCATCAACCGTCAGCATATGCATGTCGGTTGTCAGCTGATCGCCGATCTGCCCGCGCGGATCATTCAGGCCAGAGCGGTGATCTAGCGCAAAGTTCACAGGCTGTGCATGAAGCACTTCGCGCCCTGCTCCGAAATCAGGCACATCGCAGGATGACAGAACGCGCGCGACGTCCTGCTCTGTGACAGTCGGGCCTTGAATATCAACAGCGCCGCCAACACCATAAGAACGTGGCTCGGCACCGGAAAAACAGGCGATCACATGATCTACGCGGATTTGCGCCATCTTTTGCGCGGATTGCAGCGCCGTGCGAATAGCGCGCTCAGTTTCGGACATTGCACTGATTTCACCAAAACGCACACCGCGCGAACGCGTTGTCGCCGCGCCAATCACCCGAAAACCGGTCTGCCCCGCCATCGAGCCGACACCATCTGCATCGCTGCTTACCTTGTCCGATCCATCAAATCGCAGGATCAGGCAGACAATTTTAGAACTACCCACATCCAGAACCGCAACCACGCCGCGCTGCATCGCGGTCTTTCTCATTGCGCGCATAGCGCGTTGGGAGCTGTAAAGATCAGTCATTTTGTGAGGCTTCCACTGCTGTCGTCTTGATGCGCCATAGCTCTTGCACGGCGTTCTCGTTCATTCGAATTGTCGGGCGATGGGCAAGGCGCATATCAACGCGCGCAAGATCGCGGTCCATAACGTCCTGCACCTGATCGAGCGCAATCACGCGCTCTAATGCTCGCAAGGCACCTTCTTCGGGCAGCAAAATGCGTTGATCGCGGTCCAGCACCACATCCCAGCGACGCGAGCCCATACGCACCAACCCTTTGACACGGCTGCCAAGCGGGGCAGCGATCTGCATCAGGGCTTTGGCTTCTGTTACGGCTTCATCCGCACCCTCGCCTGCAAGGATCGGTAATGTCGGATGATCGCTCCGATCCAACGCGAGGCCGATGTAAACGCCTTCTTCGTCAATGCGGAACAGCCCGTCACGGGTCCGCCAAAGCGCAGCGGTTTCGCGCTCGTCCACAACGATCTGCAAAACGCCGCCCGGCTGAAGGCGCACATCCGCGCGCCGCACTGGGTTCAACCCCTGCACCGTGCGTTGAATTTCGGGCAATTCCAGATCGAAAGAACTGACGGGAAAAGAAATCGGAACGATCTCGTGAATGGCTGCGATCACTTCCTCGCTCGCGCCGCTCACATCCATGAGCTTTATCATGAATTCAGGGCGTTCTTCGATGCTCGCGCGCATGTCAGCGATGACATCTTGCAACTCGGTGCGGCGCGCCTCATCGGACAGATAAACCAGACCCAGCGAACAGGTCAGTGCAAATGGCACGCCAACACGAAGCGAAAAGCGAAACAACGGCGTCAACATCAAACGCTGAAAACGATAGGACCAACGCGACGGCGCAGGATCGGACTTGCGCCGCTTTGCTGAGCGATTGAGCACTCGCGCGCCCTGTCCCATTGCTCCTGCTGCGCCTACCTGTTGCATGAAGCGTCCCCGACCATCCAGCCGCATAGCTCTGGAAATCCGATGCCCACAGCCTGCGCCTGTTCAGGCGAAAGCGAAGTCGGCGTCATGCCGGGCTGCGTATTAGTCTCGAGCAGGATCAACCCTGCAAGCCCTTTGCTTTCATCCCAGCGGAAATCCGTGCGCGACAGGCCGCGGCACCCAAGTGCGTTATGGGCGCGCAAGGCATATTCCATGCAGGCATCCCAAATCTCTTTCGGCAGATCAGCAGGTACAACATGGCGCGAGCCGCCTTCTTTGTACTTGGCGTCATAGTCATACCAACCGTCGGTCAAGATGTCCGTCACCGTCAAAGCGCGATCGCCCATAACAGTTGTCGTCAACTCGCGGCCCGGCGCAAAGGCCTCGACCATCACAAACTCGGGCATATCATCAGACAGCTGCGGCGGACCATTGGCGCCCTCATTCACCAGATAAACGCCAACGGACGAACCTTCGCTATTCGGCTTCACCACATAGGGCGCATCCATCACATGACGCGCACGCACATCTGCGGCGGGTGCAATAATGCTTTCAACAATCGGCAGACCGACTTGGCGGAACACTTCCTTGGACCGTTGCTTGTCCATCGCAAGGGCAGAGGCAAGAACGCCAGAATGCGTGTAGGGGATTTTCAACCATTCAAGCAGGCCCTGAACGCAACCGTCTTCGCCCCAGCGCCCGTGCAGGGCATTGAACACAACGTCAGGCGCAAGATCAATCAAGCGGGCCGCCAAATCAGCGCCCGCATCAATCTCTACAACTTCAAAACCATGTGCCCGCAGTGCCGTGACGCATTCGCGCCCAGATGCAAGTGACACTTCGCGCTCGGCCGAAGGTCCACCCATCAATACAGCTACAGTGCGGGGTTGCCTGCTCGACATTCCCAACTCGTGCCTCAAACTTTACTAAGAGCTGCCCGCTCTTTTTTCACCGACGGGGCCTGTTCATCAGGCTCCCTTTTTTATTGCGGGACCGGTTCGCCGATCCTCAACACTTCCCAGTGTAACTCTATTGATTGTGTTTGGAAAACCTTTTTTCGCACCATCTCGCCCAAACCCTCTAAATCTGCGGCAGTTGCGCCACCCGTGTTGATAAGAAAGTTGGGATGTTTGGTGCTCATCTGCGCGCCGCCAAGGGTCGCGCCGCGCATGCCGGCTTCGTCTATGACCTTCCACGCTTTCAGCTCATGGGTGTCATCGGCCTGCCCTGTTGACGAGAACCCCGCAGGATTGCGAAAGGTGCTGCCTGCCGTGCGGTCCTTGGTGGGCTGGGTTTCATCGCGCTTGCGCAGCTGCTCTTGCATCTTTGCGTGCAGCGTATCGGGATCACCCTTTTGTGCGCGCAATACCGCCTCTGTCAGCACCCAGCCTTCGGGCAAATTGCTTTGCCGATATGCGAATTCCAATTCATCCGCACCGATCTGCACCACCTCGCCTGCGCGCGTCAGGGCGCTCGCGCTCACGAAATGATCTGCAACATAGCTGCCATAGCAGCCCGCATTCATCCGCACCGCGCCGCCAATAGCGCCGGGAATGGTGCGCAGGAACGTCAGATCCAGCCCTGCATCGGCCGCCTTGCGCGCCACATGCGCATCCAGCGCCGCGACGCCAACGCGCACCTGATCGTCCTCGATCTCGATATGGTTAAAGCCGCGCCCCATGCGGATCACAGCCCCCTTGATACCGCCATCGCGCACAATCAGGTTTGATCCGACCCCCATCGGGAACACCGTTGTTTCTAGCGGCAGGGCTTTCAGAAACGCCTGAAGGTCATCCACGTCCGCTGGCTGGAAAAACATCTGCGCAGGTCCGCCGACGCGCAACCAGGTCAGATCAGCCAATGGGCGATCCATCGTGATCTTGCCGCGAATATGGGAAAAGTCGGTCATGGAACGCTCGCTAAAAAAGGTTGCCTTCCTCTAAAGCGTATCGTCCGCTTTGAAAAGAGTCTCGCCGCCCTGCTCTTGCTCGCTCACATCTTCTGGCGTGGATTGCTCAACGGATAGCGCATCGGTTTGCCCATCTATGAGGACATCATCCTCAATCTGCACCTGCGCATCCTCTTCAACTTCTCGGCTTTGCTCCGCCTTTAGCGCGGGTTTCTTCGGCGCGGTGTCCGTCGCCTCGATAAGGTCAGGCTTTACCGCGCGCGCAGACATCACTTTGAAACGCTGCGGCAAAGGATCAATGGTTTGACTGATGCCAAGAGCATTCGGCGCAGAGACTGTGTTGCTTGACACCAGCTTGCCAAAAATCTCGTGCGCCACATCGGGTTTGACCTTCAGCTTGGACACCAGCATTTCGGGCGAACAAGTCTCGTTCATTCGGGCTGTATACCAGCCCATGAAATACATATGACTTGCCGTGGCGCTCGTCGCCCCGGCTGTGCTTGCCGCGCCTGCGGATAAAGCAGGCAACGGTAGCGCCGGTGCCAGCCCCAAGGACATAAGTCCGCGTGTGAATTCCCGTCTGTTCATGGGATAGATGTTGGGCTACCGCCCCGTAATTTCAAGCCGGAATCTGCGGGGAAAGTTTCACGAAAAACGACAGGGGATTTCGTTAACCGTTTGTTAATAAATACAATTTGTTTCGCGCGCGAAACAAATCCTAGCGCCCGAGCAACCCTTTGAACCAGCGCATAAGATAGATCACCGGCCAACGCAGCACGCTCATTGCCGCGATCAGGATGACAAAAGCAATCCAAAACCCGTTCTGCGCCCAGACCCAGCCGAGCAATGGAATACCAAGCCCGATCAGCACATAGGCGTTGCGCCAATGATAGTCCTTGGACGGAAACATCGCGATCACATTCGCAATGACCAACCAAACAAGCGCCAAAACAAGTGAGGTACTCATTCCGGCAGCTCCGGGCGCTCGCCCTTAGCGACGCGCCACAAGTAACGCAGCGGGTTGCGAAACATCGACAAGAAGGCAAACATGCCCAGGAAGAACCAGATCCATCCGTGTTGATATCCGATGAAACCTAACAAGACCGGAGCCAACAAAAGCATGATGCCCGCAGGCCAATACTGCCGGCGGATCGGCAACATCGCCACCACCGCCGCGCAGAGCACATAGATCGCCCCGAACGTCAGCGAAAGGCTCATGCCTTCAGCTTTGCAGGCAATGCATTGGCCCAAGCCGAAATCGTACCCGCACCAAGGCAGACGACCATATCGCCGGGCTGTGCTTGTTCTTTTACCAGTTTGGCTAGATCGTCTTCCGTGGTAATCGCACGTGCATCGCGATGGCCATGGCGGATCAGACCTGCAACCAGATCATCGCGCGACGCTCCTTCGATAGGGTCTTCGCCCGCCGCGTAAATATCCGTAATCGCAACGACGTCAGCCTCGTTAAAGCAGGCGCAGAAGTCCTCGAAGTGATGGTGCAGACGCGTGTAGCGGTGCGGCTGATGTACCGCGATGACGCGTCCCTCAGAGGCTTGCCGCGCGGCTTTCAGCACGGCTGAAATCTCGGTCGGGTGGTGGCCGTAATCGTCGATGATCGTGACGCCGCCCACTTCGCCAACCTTGGTAAAGCGACGGTTTACACCGCCAAAACCCGCCAAAGCCGCGCGAATTTCATCGCCCGACATGCCCAAATGGCGCGCAACCGCGACCGCGGACAAGGCGTTGGACACATTATGATCGCCGGGCATCGGCAAAGAGCAGCCTTCAATCACCTGATCTTCGTTTTGCAAATGAATGTCGAACTGCGCAACGCCGCCTTTATAGTGCAAGCCCACTGCGCGCACATCTGCCTGCGCATTGAAACCATAGGTGATAACACGGCGGTCCGTCAGCTTGCCCACAAGGGTCTGCACGTCGGCATCGTCGGTGCAGCAGATCGCAACGCCGTAGAACGGGATGTTAGAGGTAAAATCAAGGAAACCCTTGTGCAGGTTTTCCTCGGTGCCCCAGTGCTCCATATGCTCGGGGTCGATGTTGGTCACAATCGCAATGGTCGCGGGCAGACGGTTGAACGTACCGTCGCTTTCATCCGCTTCCACAACCATCCATTCGCCCTGCCCCATACGCGCGTTCGAGCCATAGGCATGAATGATGCCGCCATT
>NZ_JBAUHO010000322.1:0-1879 GCF_049680325.1 Planktotalea sp. | reverse complement strand
AGACCGAAGGGATTGCCCTTTTGCCGATTGAACAGCAGGGCGTTCTAAAGGGCTATCAGCGCGATATGGTGCGCCAGTTGAGCGATATTCTGGTAGGTTGCGCACCTGAATTGACCGATGATCGCACCCGCTTGCGCGATGTGACGATGTCAGTGTTCGGCATGCTGAACTGGTTCTTTATGTGGAACGGCGGGGCAGGAACGGCCGAGCGCGAGAAATATGCGGAATTGGTCAGCGGGTTGGTTTTGGGGGGTGTCCGGTAAGGTACATAACAGGGGGTGTGGATTCCCCTGGCCTGAATGAGCGACGGTAAGTCTTGTAAACACTGATCGGGTGCAGTCAGGTGTCCGGCCTCAGAGTGCCGCGACACTTGGCGGCGGGCCTTTATGGAGATACGCTAGTCGGCTCCCAATCACTTATGCGGCCTCAAGACGGCCTACCTGTTATTCTGGGTTTTCCGAACTGATCTCATGATCCGTGTTCCGTAACTTTCCCTTCGTCCTCTCAGTCCTGCTGGTATCCGGCGGCGGCTATCTCAAGCAGCAGCGCGAATCTCGTAATTCTTCTCCGTCACCATCATGGCCCACAATTGGCGCGCCATTCGATTTGCAAGTGCAACAGCCGCAACCATGCGTGGCTTCGTTAATAGCATATTCGCAAGCCAAGGATCGTCGCAACGCCCTTTTTTCGCCGCCGCGCTGATCACTGACATTGCGCCAGTCACTAGCAATCGGCGAATGTCGCGCTGTCCCATCTTGGTGACCCTGCCATAGCGTTCCTTTCCGCCTGAGGAAATCTGCCGTGGTACAAGGCCGAGCCATGCGGAAAACCCGCGACCATGCTTGAAACTCTTAGGGTCGGGACAAAACGCTTTAATCGCAACTGCGGTGATAGGGCCTACGCCAGGCATAGTGCGCAACCGCCGTGCTTCAGCAGATGCGAGGGCTACTTTTTTCAAGGTCTTATCAATTTGTTCGACTTGCTTCGTGACAGCTTCGATATCGTCCGCGAGACATTTAGCCATCGTACGAACCGGCGCAGGTAGCTCGTCAGAGTGTTCGCTAAGAGCGGCCACCATGCGAGTAACACTTGCGCGCGACGAAGGCAGCAACACGCCATATTCAGCCAGATGTCCGCGCAGAGCGTTGATCAATTGCGTACGTTGGCGCAGATACAGATCCCGCGTTCTGAAGATCACAGCCTGCGCCTGCTGCTCTTTTGTTTTCACTGTCACAAAGCTCATTGAGGGGCGCAGGGCCGCTTCAACGATAGCCTCAGCGTCTACCGCATCATTTTTATGACGCTTCACAAAGGGTTTGACGTAGTTCGGCGGTACCAACAGCACTTTGAGGCCAAGGGCCTGAGCTTCACGGCCCCAATGATGGGCTGTCGAACAGGCTTCCATGGCAATGATGCAAACAGGTATTTCCGTCAGGAACTTCGCAAACTGTGGCCGCGATAATTTCTTACGAAACAAAACGCGTCCTGATTTGTCAGATCCGTGAACCTGAAAAACGTGCTTGGCCAGATCGACCCCAATGATGTGAAGTTCGTCCATGGTACTTCCTCCTCTGTTGCCCGACCAGTCTTGGCCAGAACGGTTCATTTGTGAACCAGCAGGAGGGGAATCCAATCCATCACTTATGCGTGAATAGTGTTGTGATATTCACTAGTATCAATAAAACATGTGTATTAGGGAAAGGGTTGTTTGCGGCCTAAGTAGTAAGGATTTCGCGTGGAATGGTATTGGTATGCGATCATAGGTGTTGTTGGCATTGGGCTTCTTTCTCATCTGATGGGCAGTCCCAACTTCTGGAAGTTGACTAGGAAATATCCTGAGCAGGCTCTCCAATTTTTTGAAGATAACTCAGACGTGTGG
>NZ_JBAUHO010000321.1:0-2053 GCF_049680325.1 Planktotalea sp. | reverse complement strand
GACTAGGAATGGAAAATTTCCTTTTGCACCGCCTCCCCCTTGCCAACTCCCCCGTCTCCCCCTATACGCGCGCTACCGACAAGGGTGCGCCAAACGCGTGCCCTTATTCATGTCGGATATAAAGACGCGAAGAGGGTGCCGGATGAGCCGCTGTCCTCCTCTCCGATCTAGACCCTGAATTTAGGGGTGATGATTATGGCAGGTAGCCAGACCATCCGCATTCGCCTGAAGGCGTTTGATTACCGGGTTCTCGATGCGAGCACTCAGGAAATCGTAAATACAGCAAAACGGACAGGCGCAGACGTACGCGGCCCGATCCCTTTGCCGAACAAGATTGAAAAGTTCACAGTTCTTCGTTCACCACACGTGAACAAGAAATCCCGCGACCAGTGGGAAGTTCGTACGCACAAGCGTATGCTGGACATCATTGATCCGACCCCCCAGACCGTTGACGCGCTGATGAAGCTCGACCTCGCTGCTGGTGTGGATGTCGAGATCAAGGTTTAAGGGAGTATCAAACAGATGCGCTCTGGAATCATTGCAAAGAAAGTCGGCATGACCCGACTGTTCATGGAAGACGGCAAGCAGATCCCTGTAACCGTTCTCCAACTCGACGCGCTTCAGGTTGTTGCACAGCGTACATCCGAAAAGGACGGCTACACAGCGGTTCAGCTCGGTGCAGGCACAGCAAAAGCCAAGCGCACATCTCAGGCGATGCGCGGTCACTTCGCAGCAGCGAAAGTTGCACCGAAGCGTAAAGTTGCCGAGTTCCGCGTGTCCGAGGACAACCTCATCAACGTGGGCGAAGAGATCTCTGCCGAGCATTACCTCGCAGGCCAGAAAGTGGACGTGTCCGGCACATCCATCGGTAAAGGCTTTCAGGGTGCTATGAAGCGTCACAACTTTGGCGGCCTTCGCGCGACACACGGTGTATCTATCTCTCACCGCTCGCACGGCTCGACTGGTCAGTGTCAGGATCCCGGTAAGGTTTTCAAAGGCAAGAAAATGGCTGGTCACATGGGCGCTGCCCGCGTGACGACGCAAAACCTTGAAGTCGTGAGAACGGACGCAGAGCGCGGCCTTATCATGATTAAAGGCGCGGTCCCGGGCTCCAAAGGCGGTTGGGTCACAGTCAAAGACGCTGTGAAAAAGAAATTGCCTGATGGCGTTCCTTTCCCTGCGGCTCTTAAATCTGCAGCAGTAGCGGCGGCTCCGGCCGAAGATGCGCCTGCGGAAGGTGGTGAAGCATGAAAATTGATGTGATCAAACTGGACGGCGGCAGCGCCGGTTCCTTGGACCTCGATGAGGCCCTGTTCGGTCTGGAGCCACGTGCAGACATTCTGCACCGTGTGGTTCGTTGGCAGCGTAACAATGCGCAGGCCGGCACCCACAAGGTAAAGACGCGCTCCGAAGTGAAATACTCTACCAAGAAGATCTATCGTCAGAAAGGGACCGGCGGCGCACGTCACGGTGCTCGCTCTGCGCCTATCTTCCGCGGTGGTGGTGTTTACAAAGGCCCAGTCGTTCGCTCCCACGGCCACGATCTTCCCAAGAAGGTCCGCGCATTGGGTCTGAAACTGGCTCTGTCCGCAAAGGCGAAAGCTGGCGAACTCGTCATCATCGACGCGGCCGCTGGTGCAATGAAAACCTCTGCTCTGGCCAAACAGGTCGCAGCATTGGGTTGGAAACGTGCCCTAATCATCGACGGCGCAAGCGTGAACGAAGACTTCATGCAAGCAGCACGTAACATCGAAGGTCTCGATGTTCTGCCGTCCATGGGCGCAAACGTCTATGATATCCTCAAGCGTGATACACTCGTCATCACGAAAGCGGGTATCGAAGCATTGGAGGCCCGTTTGAAATGAGCGCTCAAGCAAAACACTACGACGTGATCCGCAAGCCGCTGATCACTGAGAAAACAACAATGGCGTCCGAAAACGGCGCGGTGGTTTTCGAAGTGGCAATCGACAGCAACAAGCCGATGATTAAAGAAGCTGTTGAAGCTCTCTTTGGCGTCAAGGTGAAGGCCGTGAACACGTCCATCACCAAAGGT
>NZ_JBAUHO010000320.1:0-1789 GCF_049680325.1 Planktotalea sp. | reverse complement strand
TTCCTTGGCCACGCGAAACACCGTGTGCTTGTCGCTGTAGAATGCAACGGGGCGACCGTGTTCGAGCAAATAGCTTTCCAGTGCTTCGAAGTAGCTGAATGTGCTCTCGGATTTAACAAACCGCAGTTCCATGAGCGCGCTGGTGGCGTCATCGATGAAAACGAGCAAGGTGCAGGGGCCCGCGCGATCTTCGAACCATCGGTGATCTGAGCCATCAATCTGGATCAACTCACCAAAACATTCCCGGCGTAGACGCGGCTGGTGGAACTGGCGGCGCTGCTTGCGCGAAAGCCAGATGCCATCTTCAACCATCCACTTGCGTAGCGTCTCGCGAGAGACTTTGAAGCCATGATGTTCGGCCAGCATCTCAGCAGCCAGTGTCGGCCCGAAATCCGGGTACTGTTCCTTGATCAGGCTCAACGCATAGTCACGTTTGGCTTTGTGGATCAGGTTGTTCGGCGGCTTTCCACGCGACTTGTGCCGGATCGCCGCTGCACCATCTTGTCGGTATCGCTTCAGCAACCGAAACACCTGCCGACGCGTCAGGTCCAGCATGTTCGCCGCATTATCAACCGTCAGCCGCCCACCATCAACCTGCGCCAAAACTTCCACACGGTTCAACTCCCGCTCGCTCATCGTCACCCATCCCATGTTCGCTCATCCTCACATCATTTTGCGAGGAGAGTGACACTTCTTGTCTTAGGCTGAGGTTGGCTCCCATGCGATAAGGGAGCCGCTGTCCGGCACCTTAGGTATGCCGGGCAGCGGCGGGGGACGGATCACAGAACCAAGTCTGCGTTCCGATCTCAGCCTGCAGATACGGCCAGCTGACGAACTCGGTACCGCGGTCGAAGGTGATTGAACGACGCGCGATGTAGGGCAGATCACGCACGGCCTTCATGATCTTGCCCATCACCGGCTTGGTACGTTTGTTCGGGTTCTTCAAAAGCACTGTGAAGCGGCTCACGCGCTCCACGAGGGACGTCACATTTGACTGACCAAAGCGTTGTTTGAACAGGACAAGATCAGCCTCCCAATGCCCGAACTGGCGCCGATGTGCGACGTCGTCCGGGCGGAACAGGATACTGACATCACGCCCAAACTTAGGCTTCTGGCGTTTTCTGGCACGGCGCGGCGTGCGGTTCTTTCGGTGCAAGGGCAGGTACCACCAAAGCTCCTGATCCATGCCTTCTCTGGAGTAGATGTAGCGGTAGATCGTTTCCTGGCAGACGCGCAACTTCGCACCTTCGTAGATCATCCGGTTGCCGATCTGCTCAGGCGTCCAGCCTCGTTTGATCCGCGCAACCACGGTCTTGCACAGATCAGAATGTCGGATCAGTTTGCGTTGCACGGAGCGACGCCGCTGCGCCCGCTGATGCGCGGCCATGCCAAAGTAACCTGCATACTTCTTGGGAAGGCATCATCAGCCCAGAAATTGCGTTTGATCTCTCGGAAGACCGTCGACTTATGGCGCTTCAGAACGCGCGCCATCTCAACGACAGGGACCTTTGCAAGCCACCAGTCTTCGATCTTCCGGCGTTCCTGATACGAAAGTTGCACTTCAAAGTAGCGCGCACCCAGCCACACCAGATGTAAACGCCATTCAGAAATGTCACCGATTGCGCAAACCAGAAATGTCACCACGGGCACTGATGCGAGCAAGGCTTAGCAGCCCGGAGACCACATATATCGCAGGGTTGATAAGCCTTGCGGGGTCTGGTTATAGACCAAGCTTGCGGCGCTCTTTCTTGTTGTAGAAGGCTTTGATGCCTTCATCGCGCACGAGCTC
>NZ_JBAUHO010000319.1:0-8197 GCF_049680325.1 Planktotalea sp. | reverse complement strand
CCTCGGGGGAGTCCATCTTTAATGGACGGGGGCAGCGCCCCCATAATTGGGCGGTGCGTGGTTGCGCGCACCGCCCAAGTTCTTAGAACAAGCCTTCGATCTGGCCAGCATCATTCAAACGAATGTTTTCCGCGGATGGAACGCGTGGCAGACCCGGCATCGTCATGATTTCACCGCAGACAACGACAACAAAACCTGCGCCCGCGCTCAACCGCACCTCACGAATTGGCACCGAATGCCCGCGCGGCGCACCGCGCAAAGTCGGATCCGTCGAGAAGCTATACTGCGTCTTCGCCATGCAGATCGGCAGTTTGCCATACCCCTGCTCTTCCCAAAGCTTGAGCTGATCGCGGATTTTCTGATCCGCAAGCACATCATCAGCGCGATAGATACGCTTCGCGATTGTCTGGATTTTCTCCATCAACGGCATGTCATCAGGATAGAGCGGCGCAAACTGCGACGCGCCACTTTCCGCGATCTCGGCAACGCGGGTTGCCAACGCTTCGGAGCCTTCAGAGCCAAGTTCCCAATGACGCGACAGGATCGCTTCGGAACCTTGGGTCGCAACATAGTCTTTTACGGCCTGCACTTCTGCTTCCGTGTCCGTTACAAAATGGTTGATCGCAACAACGACGGGAACTCCGAAGGATTTCAGGTTGCCGATGTGCTGGCCAAGGTTCGCACATCCCTCTTTGACCGCAGCAACATTCTCTGTACCAAGGTCGGCCTTTGCAACGCCGCCATTCATCTTCATCGCGCGAACAGTCGCAACCAGAACGACGCAATCAGGTGCAAGGCCTGCTTTACGGCATTTGATGTTCATGAATTTCTCAGCGCCAAGATCCGCACCGAAACCCGCTTCGGTCACAACGAAGTCCGCAATTTTCAGCGCTGTCGTTGTCGCAATAACAGAGTTACAGCCATGCGCGATGTTCGCGAATGGGCCGCCGTGCACGAACGCAGGGTTGTTTTCGAGCGTCTGAACGATATTCGGCTGCATTGCGTCTTTCAGCAAAACCGTCATCGCGCCTTCGGCTTTGATATCACGGCAGAAAACAGGGCTGCGATCACGGCGATAGGCGACAATCATATCACCAAGGCGCGTCTCGAGATCTTTCAAATCCTTCGCAAGGCACAAGATCGCCATAACTTCCGAGGCCACGGTGATGTCAAAACCACCCTCGCGCGGGAAACCATTCGCAACGCCGCCAAGGGATACATTGACCTGACGCAATGCGCGGTCGTTCATGTCTACAACGCGCTTCCACTGAACGCGGCGGATGTCGATATCACACTCGTTGCCCCAATAGATGTGATTGTCGAGCATCGCAGAGAGCAGCGAATGCGCAGAAGTGATCGCGTGGAAGTCGCCTGTGAAGTGCAGGTTCATGTCTTCCATCGGGACGACTTGCGCGTAACCGCCTCCCGCTGCGCCGCCCTTCATACCGAAGTTTGGTCCAAGCGATGCTTCGCGAATGCAGACCGCAGCTTTCTTGCCGATACGGTTCAGACCATCGCCAAGACCTACAGTCGTCGTTGTCTTGCCCTCGCCCGCTGGCGTCGGGTTGATCGCCGTTACCAGGATCAACTTGCCGTTTTTATTGCCTTGAACAGAGTTGATGAAGTCCTGAGAAACCTTCGCTTTGTCATGGCCGTAGGGCAGCAAGTCTTTGCTTTCGATACCCAGTTTCATACCGATCTCCTGGATCGGTTTCTTGTTCGCTTCGCGGGCGATCTCGATGTCTGATTTATATCCCATGGGTCTTACTTCCTGTTGAAAAAGTGGAGCTGACTATTCGGCAGCGATTGTTTGGACAGCCTCGACGCGCACCGCCGAGAATTTGAATTCGGGAATCTTCCCGTATGGATCGATGGCCGGATTGGTCAGCACATTGGCTGCCGCTTCGACATAGGCAAAGGGTACAAAGACCATGTCTTCGGACACAGCACGGTCCGCCCGCGCCATGATTTCGATTGCACCGCGACGTGTTGTCAGGCGCACCATACCGCCCGGCTCTACGCCCAAAGCGCGCAGCGTTTTGGGATGGAGCGAACAGTTCGCCTCGGGCTCGACCGCATCCAGAACCATGGCGCGGCGGGTCATCGACCCTGTGTGCCAATGCTCAAGCTGACGACCCGTTGTCATAATCATCGGGTATTCTGCATCTGGCGCTTCATCCGGCGCGATGACCGAGGCTGGGGTAAACTTCGCACGACCACCAGCGCGCGGGAAACCATCTCCAAACACAATCGCTTGGCCCGGATCAGTGGGGGACAGCGAAGGATAGGTCACAGTTTCGGTCTTGAGCCGCTCCCACGTGATGTTGTCGAGCGACTTCATCACCTGCTTCATCTCTGCAAAAATCTCGCTTGGATCTGTATAGGTCCAGCCAAGGCCAAGGCGCTGTGCCAGATCGACAGTGATTGCCCAATCCTCGCGCGCCTCGCCAGGGGGCGGCACCGCAGGGCGCACGCGCTGGACTTGGCGGTTGGTATTGGAAACTGTGCCGTTCTTTTCATAAAGCGCCGAGGCGGGCAGGATCACATCGGCGAAGCACGCGGTTTCCGTCAGGAAGATATCCTGCACAACCAAATGTTCCAGCTTTGCAAACGCATCGCGCGCATGTTCCACGTCAGGGTCCGACATTGCAGGGTTTTCGCCCTGAATATACATGCCTTTGATGTTGCCCGCGTAGGCCTGATCGACGATCTCGGTCACGGTCAGACCACGTTTGTTGGACCAATCCTCATCGCGCCCCCAAACACCAAAGATGTCTTCGCGCACGGCGTCATCTTCAACCGAGCGATAGTCCGGCACGAACATCGGAACGAGACCCGCATCGGACGCACCCTGCACGTTGTTCTGACCGCGTAGCGGATGCAGCCCCGCGCCCGGGCGGCCCACTTGGCCAGTCATGAGTGCAAGCGAGATCAAGCAGCGCGAATTATCGGTGCCGTGGATGTGTTGCGACACGCCCATGCCCCAGAAAATCATTCCCGCTTTCGCACCCGCAAAGGTGCGTGCAACGTCGCGGATCACGTCTGGTGCGATGCCGCAGATCGGTTCCATCGCTTCGGGGCTAAACCCTTTCAGATGCTCCTTTTCGGCGTCCCAGTTTTCGGTGTGGGCATCGATATACTCTTGATTATAAAGACCTTCCTCTACAATCACATGCATGATCGCATTCAGCAGGCTGACATCTGCGCCCGGGCGGAATTGTAGCATGTGCGACGCATGACGACGCAGGCCAACACCGCGCGGATCCATAACAATCAACTTGCCACCACGCTTGGCAAACTGTTTGAAATAGGTCGCCGCGACGGGGTGATTTTCAATCGGATTGGCCCCGATCACAATCGCCACATCGGAATTCTTAATCTCGTTGAACGTCGCAGTCACCGCACCAGAACCGACGTTTTCGATCAAGGCCGTCACTGAGGACGCATGGCACAGCCGTGTGCAGTGATCGACGTTATTGTGCTGGAAACCCTGACGGATCAGCTTTTGGAACAGATAGGCCTCTTCATTGGTGCATTTGGCCGATCCAAAACCGGCAACCGATTGCCCGCCATGTGCTTGGCGCAACTTGGCAAGGCCACCCGCCGCGCGCTCCATCGCCTCTTCCCACGTGGCTTCGCGGAAATGCGTCAGCACATTGCCGGGGTCGACATTCAGCCCCTTTGCAGGCGCGTCATCACGGCGGATAAGCGGCTTTGTCAGGCGGTGATCGTGGTGGATGTAATCGAAACCAAAGCGTCCTTTGACGCAAAGGCGTCCCTCATTCGCGGGGCCGTTGATGCCCTCGACATACTTAACCTTGTTGTCTTTAACCTTTAGCGAAACCTTGCAGCCAACACCGCAGAACGGGCAGACGCTTTCAGTTTCGCTATCGAAATCCTTGCTATCCCCGACCTGCGCATCATCGACAACTGTGGACGGCATCAGCGCGCCCGTCGGGCAGGCTTGCACGCATTCGCCGCAAGCGACGCAAGTGCTATCGCCCATGGGATCGGCAAGATCGAAGGTCGGATAGGAATTTTGCCCACGACCCGACATGCCGATCACATCGTTGACCTGTACTTCACGGCAGGCGCGCACGCAAAGACCACATTGGATGCAGGCATCAAGGTTAACAGACATGGCAACATGGGAGTTGTCGAGCAGCGGAATACAGCCCTCTTCCATCTTGGGAAAACGTGATACATCAATCCCATTCGCATCGGCCATGTCCCAAAGATGGGAAGACTTGTCGTGCGAGACTTCCCGCTCTGGCTGATCCGCCAGCAGCATCTCCACAACCATCTTGCGCGCAGATTCCGCACGGTTGGAATTGGTCGTGACAACCATGCCCTCGCCCGCTTCGCGAATGCAGGACGCCACCAAAGTGCGCTCTCCCTCGACCTCAACCATGCAAGCACGGCAGTTGCCGTCAGGGCGATAGCCCGGCGCGGGTTTGTGGCAAAGGTGCGGGATCACAAGCCCACGACCGTTAGCGACTTCCCAAATGGTCAGGCCTTTGTCGGCTGTGACCTGCTCACCATCGAGCGTGAATGTGACTTGATCGCTCATGCTCTACACCTCATCCGCAAAGTGTTTCATCGTCATCCGGATAGGGTTCGGGGCCGCCTGCCCTAAACCGCAGATCGACGCATCGCCCATGGCGTTGCACAGCTCTTCCAGTAGCGGTTGATCCCATGTGTCGGCCTGCATCAGCTTGACTGCTTTTTCACAACCTACGCGGCAAGGCGTGCATTGACCGCAGCTTTCATCCTCGAAAAACCGTAGCATATTGAGCGCCGCGCCGCGCGCGCTGTCTTTGTCCGACAGGATCACAACAGCAGCAGAGCCAATGAATGTGCCAAGCGGTTGCAGCGTGTCGAAGTCCATCGGCACATCATTGATAGACGCAGGCAAAAGCCCCGCGGACGGGCCGCCCGGCTGATAGGCTTTGAACGCATGGCCCTCAAGCATACCGCCAGCAGCCTCGATCAAATCCATGATGGTCGAACCTGCGGGCAGCAAATGCACACCGGGGTTGTTCACCCGGCCAGATATAGAGTAGCTGCGCAAACCTTTGCGACCGTTCTTTTCAGTGGAGGAAAGAACCTCGGGGCCTTCGCGCACAATCCGCGTGACCCAGAGCAGGGTTTCGACGTTGTGCACCAGCGTTGGTCGCCCGAAAATCCCGACCTGCGCCACGAACGGTGGGCGATGACGGGGCAAACCGCGCTTGCCTTCGATGCTTTCAATCATCGCGCTTTCTTCGCCGCAGATGTAGGCACCCGCGCCGCGGCGTAGGTCGATATAGCCTTTTTCGACAATGCCTGCCTCTTCCAGCTTGGCAATCTCATGCGCCAGAATATGCAAAACCGCAGGATATTCATCGCGCATGTAGATAAAGCATGTCTCGGCCTCAACCGCCCAAGCCGCAATCAACATACCTTCAAGGAAAAGATGCGGGGTGCGCTCTAAATAGTAACGATCTTTGAATGTGCCCGGCTCGCCCTCATCCCCGTTCACGGCCAAATAGCGGGTGCCCGCATTGGCGCGCACAAAGCCCCACTTTTTGCCAGATGGAAAGCCCGCGCCGCCAAGGCCACGCAGACCCGCGTCGAGTACGGTGTTCTGGACCTGCTCCCAATCGCCATTTGCGCGGAGCTGTTTCAGCGATGCATAGCCGCCTGCTGCCTCATATTCTGCAAAACCCTCATACTGAGGAATATCCGCATGGGTATGGCCCGCGGCTATCGCCGCCGTCACCTTTTCGGGAGTGGCATGATCGATGTGGTGATGGCCCAGTTCCAACACCGGCGCTGTATCGCAGCGCCCCATGCAAGGCGCACGCAGAACGCGCACTTCGGATGCATCAAGACCGCTTTCCAATGCAGATTTCAGCGCCTGCGCACCAGCCAATTCGCACGACAAGGAATCGCAGATGCGGATTGTCAAAGCTGGCGGAGGTGTCTCGCCCTCTTTTACCACGTCGAAATGCGCATAGAAGGTGGCGACCTCGTAAACCTCGGCCATGGACATACGCATCTCTTCAGCCAAAGCGCGCAGGTGTGCTGCGCTTAAATGGCCGTGGGCATCTTGGATCAGGTGTAGGAATTCGATCAACAAATCAGCGCGGCGCGGGCGATCCCCCAACAGCGCGCGCACGTCTTCCCAAGCGAGATCGTCCAGCTGGCGGCCTTTGGGCGTATGGCGCCCTTTGCCTTTGCCAGATTTCCAAATGCCTTTACGATCATTCAAAGCCACACGCGCACCCTCCTGAACGGCACGCGACGTGCCGTAGTGTTTCGATCCTTCCTACGGCATGGAATGTCATACAGTCACTCATTCGAGACAATATTTGCCCCAAAAACGGAGTCGTTATCGCTTGCAGCTGGAAGAATTTCACATCGGAAACGTAAAAGCGCCCCGCAGAGCAATGCTGCGGGGCGCTTTTTCAATCAAAAAGGGCCGATCGGCTTATTCAGCGACGACAGATTCCAGATAGGCCGCCACATCTTCTCCGCCATCTTTCAGCTTGAACGACATCTTGGATTTCGCCGCGCCGTCATCCAAATATTCCTTCAGGAACTCTTTTGGATCAGCAGAAAAGCTTGCAAGGTTCTCGGCGTCCCAAACAAGGCCCTTTTCACCAGCATCTGCCAATGACTTACCGTATTTGAAACCCTCCTGCGTACCTGCGGCACGACCAATAATACCGTATAGGTTAGGACCCGTTTTACCGCCCTTATAGATCACATCATCGCCATTCGCGATTGTGTGACAGGACTTACACTTCTTGAACGTCTTTTCGCCCGCTGCGGCGTCGCCTTCGGCAAAGGCTGGTGCTGCGAACACAGTCGCTGCAAGTAGTGCTGCATATTTGAAGCTCATTATCATCTCCTAGGTTCGTGATTTGAAACTCTATATTGAGATAGATAAGCATTTCACACGCGGTTCAAGCCCCAGCGAAAGCCATCTTGACGCAGGCAACAAAATGCCGCGCATTTTCACACTATGTAAGTTCAGACCAAATCGGCTGATCCGGGATATGCAGGCGCAGGCGCATACCGACCTTTAAGGTCCCTATCTGCTCGACCGATGCGGTAACGCCGCGCCGGCCTTTGGCGGATGCTTTGAAATTCTTTCCAAGCCCCGGATTTTGCGCGTCGATAAACGGGGCAGGCAAATGGCACGGGCGGTTTTCCATATCGATGACCAAGCCCGGCCCGCCATCCGCAACAAGGCGCGATGCGGGTGGAACATGACTCCAATCCGGGATGCCGTTCAGCATCACCGAAGCACCGATCAAATCAGGAGTAAGCGTGTCTACGCCCATGTTCGCCGCGATCTGTTCCAGTTCCTCTTGTGACACGATGGATAGCTGGCGCGCGTTCTTGATGTCCGTATAGCGCGGATATTGTTGAATGACGCGGCTACAGGACGGGCGCGTCAGCCCTGCGTGAAACTCCCCTTCATACCCTGCAAAACTAAGCGGCATTTCATCCAGCGCGCGTGAAGTCAGATCAGCGCCGCTATCTGCGACCGAACCAAGCCAGACAACAGTTGCATAGTAATCGGTGGGTTTAAGCGCCGGCATGGTGCCTCCTGTTTTTGATGGCTTCACAGTGCCGCGCTGCGCGCGCGCATTCAATCCAGAACTTGTGATTTCAACTATCACCAACGCAAAAGAAAACCCCGGCGCTTGGCCGGGGTTTCAGTATCTTATGAAGAAGGTTCAGGTTCCATCCCGCCCGTGGGCTTGGCCCGCGGTTTGGTTTTCGGAATGGCCGTCACGCTTGGTGCGTTGCCTTGATTTGGCGTGTCATCTTCGTCAGAGCCCGAATTCGGGGCCTCGCCGTTCATCACACGTTTGATCTCATCGCCAGTCAGCGTTTCATATTCCAGCAAACCTTGCGCCAGACGTTCCCATTCTTCGCTTTTCTCGGTCAGAATGCGGTGCGCTGTGGCGTAGGCGTCATCAATCAAACGCTTCACTTCGCCCTCGATCAACTCTTTCGTCGCAGCCGAGATAGAAAAGCCGCCAGCGCCGTTGCCGTTATAGCCTTCATGCGCTTGCTCATAGTCGATGTTGCCGACCTTGTCAGACATGCCCCAACGCAGAACCATTGCACGCGCCAGACCAGAGGCCTGCTGAATATCACCCGCAGGGCCATTGGATACATTATCCGCGCCGTACTTGAT
>NZ_JBAUHO010000318.1:0-1715 GCF_049680325.1 Planktotalea sp. | reverse complement strand
CTGGGGAGGACATGATCCATGTTTGATTGGAAATGGGAATTCGTCTGGGAAATCCTGCCGCGTCTTATTCAGGCGACCGGGAATACCCTGATCGCGGCCGGGGCCGGCTATGGACTTGCCCTCGTGCTGGGACTGTTCCTCGCCTTGGGACAACGTAGCCCTTACCGCGTCGTGACCTTTGTGATCCGAGAGCTTGTTGAGTTCATCCGCTCCACGCCACTGCTTTTGCAGATCTTTTTTATCTTTTATGTCGGCCCGCAATTTGGTCTGCGTCTGAGCCCATGGATGTCAGGCATGATTGCTATCGGTCTGCATTACTCGTGCTACCTGTCAGAGGTCTATCGCGGCGGCATCGAAAGCGTGCCGCGCGGCCAATGGGAAGCTGCGACAGCGCTGAACATGTCAGTTTTGCAGACGTACCGCCGCATTGTTATTCCGCAGGCCATTCCGCCCGCTTTGGCGGGTTTGGGCAACTATCTGGTTGGTATCTTCAAAGATACACCAATGCTGTCGGTTATCGGCGTTGCCGAACTGATCCACACGGCCAATGCCATCGGCTCCGAAAACTATCGGTTTCTCGAACCCTACACGATGGTTGGCATCATATTTTTGGCGATCTCGCTTCCTTCGGCCGGTCTGATCCGGGCATTCGAAGGCTATGTCCGTCGCAAAATGGGAATGTAAAAATGGAAGATATGTCCAGCTATCCGCTTGAAATTTCGGGCGACACAAAACCGATGGTCAGCTTTAGGAAAGTGCACAAGGCCTATGGATCTCTGGTGGTTCTTGACAACCTTGATCTTGACGTTGCTGCCGGGGAAATGGTGTCAATCATTGGCCCCTCAGGGTCAGGCAAGACCACGGTTTTGCGTATGCTGATGACGCTTGAGCAGATCAACAAGGGCGTCATCTATGTGGATGGCAAACCGCTGACCCATATGCCCCAGAACGGCAAACTTATCCCAGCAAATCAACGCCACTTGCGCGAACGACGCGCCGATATCGGGATGTGTTTTCAGCATTTCAATCTGTTCCCGCACATGACTGCCTTGGAAAACTGTATGGAGGGCCCAGTTCAGGTTCTTGGCGTCTCACGCGAAGAGGCGCGTGCACGCGCCGAGGATCTGTTGGAACTGGTCGGGATGATCGCCAAGAAAGACCAACATCCCTCGCGCCTGTCAGGTGGGCAACAGCAACGCGTTGCAATTGCACGTGCATTGGCCATGCGACCCAAAGTGATGCTGTTTGATGAGGTGACGTCAGCGCTTGATCCCGAAGTGATTGGTGAGGTCACAAATGTCATTCGCAAACTGGTGTCCGAGCATAACCTGACCATGCTGATGGTGACGCATCAAATGGGTTTTGCCCGCGATATTTCCGACCGGGTTTGCTTTTTCTACAATGGCAAGATCGAAGAACAGGGCCCGCCAGCAGAGCTGTTTGGCAATCCACAAAGGGAGCGCACACAGCAATTCCTGAGTGCGGTCAAAGAAGCCGTTTAATGCACTTCTCGGAATACCTGAGACATTTGGTATCGCGTTACGCGCTGAAATCTGTGATTTCATGCAGCGTTATGTGTTCCAGCTTTTTCCGAAAGCGCTAAAAGTCACAAACTCGGTTCTGATGCGGGGAGTTTTCCGCAGGGCTTAGCCCTTGGAATTCACAATGGTGCGGGCAGAAAACTCGGCCAATTCCCCGCGCCAGATCTGGCGACC
>NZ_JBAUHO010000317.1:0-1783 GCF_049680325.1 Planktotalea sp. | reverse complement strand
AGCCTACGCTCTTTGCTATCGGAAGCGGCCGCCTGACTGACGCTACACGAGAACGGGCTTCGGTCATTTCCTGATAACGTTCATTCATGCTCAGGCAGCGAACGGCGGTTCATCCCGAACCGGCCGCTCGTGAACAGCGCAGCTAAGGTGCCGGAAGAGCCCAAAATACCGAATGCTGCACGGCGCGCGAATGTCTGCTCCTCCGAGGGTGGTCAAAATCGTAACAAAAACCAAAGACGGTTTTGCCAAGGGTTTGTGACACAAGATTCTCCAACATTTCAGGCGGCCTTTGCGTGAAAGACAAAAACGACCGTTTTTGACCTTTCAAAAAAATACATTTCTGTTTGGTGTTCGCGCAGGTCGGGTGTACCATTCTGGTATTGATAGATAGAGGGAATTTAACGATGACCCAGACAGCGACATTTGGTGATCTAAACGTCAAGCTCACCGATCAATATAATATCGACAACATCAAAAAATTCATAGCGGACGTAACAGCAGGCTCGCAAGATGTGAGTTCGTATCGTTCTGATCCTGTGGGAACGCTGAGTAAGCTTGGCATTGAAGTTGACGGCGATATCGAACTGACGCGGGAAAAAGCTTTGAAGGCAATGGGCGAAAACGGCTTTCCTGGACTGATAGATGCCGACATGAACGTAAAAGGGCCAGATGCATTGATCGGACCTTTAATCGTATTTGTGATCATTGTGCTTTATCCCCGATAGTCAGAGCCCATGAAAGATATTGCATTTGTTGCTGCACCAATATGTGACAGCGTTGGAGGGGCTTTGATCCCTGCAATGCAGGACTCCTACCATGAATGTCCGCAGCTGGGTGTGGCTACCCTTGCATCCATCCTTCGGCATGGCGGCTACGATTGCGATCTTGTTGACTGGGTGACTGCAGACGATTCTAGTATTAATCATGTAGCGGATTCACTGTCGCGGTTCAGACTTGTTTTCATTAGCGCCAATTCAATGAACTGGGCAGCGGTGCTCCAGCTGCTCCGACGGGTCAAACACGTTTCACCAAGCACAGTCACCTGCATCGGCGGCCCGCATCCCACATTGCACCCCGAAAACCTTGCTGGACGGAAGGAAATTGATCTCTACGTGGTTGGTGAGGCGGACAATATCGTTTGTCACATTGCCGAATGTGTATTGGAGCGCAATATATCGGGTCTCCAACGTGCGCCATTCAATCTCCACATTGGGATCAACTTCGATTCCCTAAAGTCCAAACCTATTTCAGGTTTGATCCCAAAGCAGGAAAATTTGCGGCAGCTTGAAGAGATTCCGGTTGAATATGCTCTCTATGACATTTCCAAGTATTGCGTTGTCCCGGTTGAAACTTCGCGGGGTTGCAAATTTCGATGTGAATTCTGTTCTATTCCCACAAAATCGTACTGGCGGGACTATAGTGTAGAGAGATCAGTTCAGCTACTGAATCACGCTCTCCCCTATGCCTTGCAATCAAAAGCGCGGGTTGTGAGTATCATTGATGATACGTTCACGACTTCTGCGGAAAGAGTTGTCGAAATCGCTAAACGGCTTGGTGCCGAATTTCACGGACGTTTAAATTTCGATGCAACAGTTGTAGATATCAGGAAAGAGATCGTCGTCGAAGCTATGGCGGAATTCGCAAGTGGGCTTCTAATAGGTGCTGAAGTTGCATCAAAACCAGACGCAAAGAGAATCAAGAAAGCCGCTACGCCGAAGCTGGTTCAAGAGTCTGCTGCCGTGCTTCAAAAGTACGGAGTGTCTTCCAAAGCCGTGTTCAGCTT
>NZ_JBAUHO010000316.1:0-9888 GCF_049680325.1 Planktotalea sp. | reverse complement strand
GCTTCATACTGGCCAAGCTTATCGCACCAAGATTCGCATGCGGCCCGGAGTGTAGTGGGGCATTTGCAATAGGGCGCTCTTCGTTCGCGACCGCACGATTCATCTCACGAATTTCGTCGGACGCAATGCGATTCGATGGTTCGATGCTTGTAGAAAGTAGTGGTTTGACACCTTCGGTTGAAATCGTGGTTTGGGGCAAAACGACGTTGATCGCCGTTGACTGCGTAAGATGATCAATCTGTGCAATCTGCTTGGCATTTCCGACTTTGCCTGGATGATAATCGGTTGAGAGAAGCGGATTGGAGCCTGCATTCAAGGCTGGTGACGTTGGTAGCGCCATAGGACCAGACTTGCGTGCAGCGCTTGCATTAAGAGGGCCGCCAGAATGTGTGGCGTTCAGTGTTTCCCCCTCTCTTAGAATTCGCTTCGTTCCTGAGTTTGCAGACTTTTCTGGCAAAGGATCTGCCATCAGGGGAACATTTTCATTTTCGGGTGCTAAAGGCAGTTCTTGCTCCTGCTCGAAAGACTTTTCCTGAAGGTTTTCAGGCAAGACTTCAACAAATTCGGGTTCTAGCTGGGCGTCGGCAACAATACCTGTTTCCAAGGCTTCAATGACACTTAAGAAAGTCGCTTCATTCATGCGTGTTTGGGTCGTGCCGTTCACATGCGCATCAATCAACGTCGCTGCGTTTTCTGGCAAAGGTGCCAAGCGGTTCGCGATCAGATCAAGGGGCAAAATCATTTCAACTCCGGGGTTGGATGCCTTGTCTTAAATCGAAAACGGTTACCAGTTGTTTACCGGAACCCGCTATTTCCGAACAAATCGAACGAAAACGAAGGTAGATTGATATGGTTCCACTAGTCCCCAATGCGCTTGCGACGGCGTCGCCAATGGCCTTGCAAAGCAAGGACCTAACCGTCGGGCAGAAACTCGAGTCTGTATTTCTTGCCGAAATGCTCAAAGCGGCGGGCGTGGGAGAAACGCCAGACGCTTTCGGCGGCGGTGCAGGAGAGGATCAATTCGCATCATTTCTAAGAGAAGCGCAGGCGCGCGAAATGGTGCGCGCAGGTGGGCTTGGCCTTGCGACCTACTTTGACCAATCGATTCTGAAGCAAACATGATGGGCGACAATCGTCGCCTTGCGTCCGAGTTGGAGGCGCTGTTGGAGCGTGAATATGCGGCGCTACTTGCGGGTGATCTGTTGTCCTTTGAACAACTTATTGCGCAAAAGGTGTCCTTGTTAGAGGCTCTTGGGGCGCTGTCGGTCGCAGAATTGACGTCCCTTGCGCCGCTGCGAACGCGTCTGCATCGAAACCAACGCCTTGCCGAAAGCGCAATCAAAGGGATGCGTTCTGCGATAACTCGTGCAAAGGACATCAGGCATGTTTCGCAAAGCTTGAGCACCTATAACGAGGCTGGCCAAAGTAGCCTCGTCAAAATGCAGCCAAGTAGCAGCCTGTCGAAACGTAGTTGAAAATTAGAATTAAAACACAAGGACTTGGAAGTTTGTCTTTAGGATTCCGTTAGGTTTCACCTGTCAAAAGATCGATGCGCTCGTTGATCCGAGCGGCGCAAAGGTTGTTAAAAACAGCTCTTGCATCGTCAGTACGACCTTTTGGCCGTCCTATAGGGGGCGGGGAATGAAAATTGGCGCAAAGCGCCAAAGCCTAAAGGATAAATATATGTCTAGTATTTTGACAAACACTAGCGCCATGGTGGCGTTGCAAACGCTGAAATCGATCAACTCGGGTTTGGCAAGCACTCAAAACGAAATTGCGACTGGTAAGTCGATTTCCTCGTCTGCGGACAATTCCGCGGTTTGGGCGATTTCGCGTGTGATGGAGTCTGATGTAAAAGGCTTCAATGCGATTTCAGACAGCCTTGCGCTTGGTAAATCAACAGTTGCGGTTGCGCGTCAGGCTGCGGAAACAGTGACAGAGCTGTTGACAGAGATGAAGGGCAAGATCGTTGCTGCGCAAGAGGACAACGTCGATCGCACCAAGATCAACGATGATGTTACTGCGCTAAGTGATCAGATCGAATCTGTCGTCGCTGCTGCGCAGTTCAATGGCTTGAATCTGGTGAACGGCGTTTCAGGGAACGTCGATATCCTGTCGTCGCTTGATCGGGATGCAACAGGAGCAGTAACCGCGTCTACAATTCAAGTTACCGGGCAAGACCTTGCCGTTGGCGGCTATGTTGCCAATGACATTTTTGCTTCCTCAGGTGGTACGCCGTCAGCCAATGGTGATACGGTCGCGCTTTCGCTCGATAATGGCGGCGGCAACGACAATATTGTCATTGACGACAGTGCAGGTGCGGCCTTTGTCGAAGGCGATCGCGTTGTTATCCGTATTGGTGATCAGACGGCATCCTATACCGTGACGGCTGATGACGAAGCTGCGACAACACCATCTGATATGGTTGCAGTCGGCTTGAAGAACGCGATTGATGCACTGGGTATTGAAGATCTTGTCGTAGACTATGACAGCGGCAGCCCGGGCACACTTGATTTCACCAACAACGCCGGCGATGACCTTGCGGTGACTGGCCAATTCTTGAATGCGGGTTCTGGTGGGCTTGGCGCGCTAGATAGCATTGACGTTTCGACTGCACTTGGTGCCGACACTGCCTTGGGTACGATCGAAACGTTGATTGATACGGCGATTAACGCGGCGGCTTCGCTTGGTTCTACCGAGGGTCGTATCACAACACAAAGCGACTTTATCTCCAAGCTCACGGACTCGCTGACTGCTGGCATTGGCTCACTCGTCGATGCGGATATGGAAGAAGCATCTGCCAAACTGCAAGCGCTGCAAGTTCAGCAACAGCTTGGTGTGCAGGCCTTGTCCATCGCAAATCAGGCACCGCAGAGTCTCTTGTCACTCTTCCGGTAATCAGCCCTTTGAGAGCGCCAGAGATGGCGCTCTCATTTCCAATACTCTGATTGCCTAAGGAGGCAGGCCAATGAACAGCGCATTAACCGCTGCGCAGCGATATACTTCGCTGGGTGAACACACCCGTAACGCCAAAGATCTAGAATATGAGGTGATTCTCGGGGTCACCCGTGACCTGAGCAAGCATACCGGAAGCGATCAAGCCGACTTTCCTGCGCTTGTTAGTAGCTTGAACAAAAACGAACGACTTTGGATCGAAATCGGAACCCAGGTTGCCGATCCAAGCAATCAGCTTGAGGCAGGCTTGCGAGCGCGACTGTTCTATTTGGCGGGTTTTGTGAGACATCAAACAACTGAAATTCTGAGCGGCAAGGCGGGAATCGAAAGTCTTATCGAACTGAATGTGGCGGTCCTGCGTGGCCTAAAAGGAACAAGATAGATGGCGGGTTTGGTACTCAAATTAGGGCCGAAGGAGCGGGTGTTGATCAACGGCGCTGTTCTGGAAAACGGCGCTCGGCGCTCGCGGTTTTCGATAATAACACCAAGTGCACATGTTCTGCGTTTGAAGGATGCCATTCATCCAGATCATGCGAACACACCTTTGGGCAGGGTTTGTTATCAATTGCAGCTTATTTTGGCAGGAAGCAGTGATCCTGAGCTCGTTTCAGAACAAATTGCGGGTCAAATTTCAGAGCTCGCACGTATTCTGACTGATCCAATCTGTCAGGAGCACCTATCGATTGCGCGGCGCTCGGTGGTTCAGGGCAAGTTTTACAATGCCATGAAGTCGCTCAAGGCATTGCTGCCTGTCGAGCGAAATCTTCTTGCGCATCCGTGGAGTTGAGGTGTTCCTATGGGGTTTCAACCGTTTGTTTTAGGAACTGGCCTGGTCGCATGGCGCAACCTGCAACGCACTTTACCAAACCAGTTGAGCGCGTTCGCAAATAGCGCAGAACAAAGCCGACTGACCGATCATTTTGAGCAAAAGGCATCGTCATTGACGTCCGCCGAAGCCGTTGTCGCGGATCGCCAAGTTCTTAGCGTCGCGCTAGGTGCCTATGGTTTGCAGGACGATCTAAACAATCGCTACTTTATCAAGAGGGTTCTTACAGAGGGCGCAACAGATACTGATGCGCTGGCCAATCGAATGGCAGATAGCAGGTATAAAAGGCTTGCCAATGATTTTGCTTTAGATGGTTTGAGCCGATTTGTTGGTGTCTTGCCAAGCACGGCGGAGGACATAACCGAGCTTTACACTCAGCAGGCATTTGCATTGTCAGTCGGAGAATCTCAGCCAAATCTGAGGCTTGCACTCAACGCGCAGACGGAATTTACCCGCATTGCCGAACTAGATGTCAGCAATGACGCGAAATGGTACCTGGTTATGGGCAATCCCCCTTTGCGGACCGTGATGGAAACGGCCCTCGGATTGCCCAGCTCGTTTGGTCAACTTGATATCGACAAACAACTGGAGGTTTTTCGGGCGAAAGCACAGGCAGCTTTTGGCGCGGATGAGATTTCTGACCTCGCCCAGGACGAAATAAAAGATGATGTGATCGATCGTTTTCTGCTGAGGGATCAGTTGAACCAGGGCCAAAGCCTTTCATCGCAGAATATCGCGCTACAGCTTCTAAATGCGTGACGTCGGTTACCAAATGTAAAGCTATTAACCCTAAGTCTGCTCGCAACGATGAAAGCGAGCGACGTTATGCAGCTAAAGTATCCTAGATGTTTGGAAATGCCATTGCTCTGCTACGTTTGGCGGAGCATCTTGATGCGCTTGCTTTCTGCAATGGGTATTTGTTTGGCCAGCCCGGCAAGCGCAACAGGGACACCGCCCGATGAGTGTTTTCGCGCAGCGCGGTTTGCGGCGCATGAAACGAAAGTGCCTCTTAAAGTTCTCCTTGCAATCACGCAGGTGGAAACGGGGCGAAAGATTCATGACAAAGTGCAGCCGTGGCCCTGGGCTATCAATCACGGGGGCAAAGGGAAATGGTTGGCCAGTGAGGCCGAGTTACTAGAGGCCGCGCTAGGGTTGATCGCGGATGGCGAACGCCTGTTTGATGTTGGATGTTTCCAGCTCAATTACCATTGGCATGGTAGGGAGTTTTCCAGCTTGGACGAGATGATCGCACCGCGCGCCAATGCGCTATATGCTGCGCGATTTCTTGAGGCGCTGTTCGTGGAATTCGGTGACTGGACTGAAGCAGTTGGGGCGTATCATTCGCGCACCGAAGCGTTAGCGAATGCCTATAAGGCAAAGTTCCTACAATACTATGATGATGCGACAGAACCACTTCAACTCGCGTCGCGTCAAGACGTTCAGCCCAAGCGCGTTCGACGAAATTCCTATCCATTGCTTGTTGCCAGACCCGCGACTGCGCGGCTCGGATCGTTGGTTCCGGAGACATCTCAATGAAGGACGCGCGCATGACCCTAAATTGGTTCGCTTGTTATGGTTAAGTTAAGTTTCAATCCTACCATTTTGTTGGCGCTCGCACTTATGGCAGTGATCGTCATGATGATCTTACCGATGCCCGCGTTCATTTTGGATTTGGGTCTTGCGATTTCATTCGGCCTCGCGATTTTAATCTTTACGATCACACTTTTCGTCGAGCGGCCGCTTGATTTTTCTTCCTTCCCGACGGTGCTTTTGGCGTCCTTAATGCTGCGACTTTCGCTCAATATTTCATCGACGAAACTGATCATCGGGCAGGGTCATACCGGGACGGGCGCGGCTGGCGGCGTTATCGAAGGTTTTGCCAGTTTTGTCATGGGTGGCAGCGTGTTTCTCGGCCTCGTGGTCTTTGGAGTGCTGTTGATCGTAAATTTTATGGTGATTACCAAAGGCGCAACGCGCATGGCCGAAGTCGGCGCGCGCTTTGCACTTGATGCTATGCCGGGCAAGCAGCTTGCGATTGACAGCGATATGTCGGCCGGGGCGATTGACCATGCAGAGGCGAAAGCGCGCCGTGAACGCGATCAACAAGAAACCACGTTCTTCGGATCGCTCGATGGCGCGTCAAAGTTTGTGAAGGGGGATGCGGTCGCTGGCTTGCTTATTACGCTTCTAAACTTTGTTATGGGCCTCATCATGGGGGCGGCTGTGCAGGGTATGCCGCTTTCGCAAGCATTTGAGACTTATGCAATTCTAACCGTCGGCGATGGTTTGGTTTCACAAATTCCAGCGGTTATTATTTCTATCTCTGCGGCGTTGCTTCTGGCCCGTGGCGGGGCAATCGGTTCGACAGACATTACCTTGTTCGCCCAACTTGGGCGCCACCCTGCTGCGCTTTTGACGGTAGGATTGCTAATGCTGCTTTTCGGGTTGGTTCCCGGCCTACCTCTGGTTCCTTTCTCGCTTGGCGGCGTCACGTTGATCGCGGCTGCATGGTATATGCAGAAAAAACAAAAGCAGGAGCAGCAGCAAAGCGAGACAGTCACGGAAGAGCACGAGGTCGAGGCAAGCGAAGAAACGATGGCCGACATCCTTGATCTGGATGATATCCACGTTCAGTTTTCCCCTGATCTTGTCGAAATGGTGCTTGATCCGGGGACGGGACTCGACGCGCGGATACGGAATATGCGCACCCATGTGGCGCAGGAATTTGGTCTGGTGATGCCAGAGATAAGGCTAACGGATGATTCCAGTTTGCCCGCTGGCAGTTATCGGATCAACATCCATGGTGTCGAGCAAGCCAAAGGTGTGCTTCATCCGGGCCGTATGCTTGCGCTTGTGGACGGCAGTGATGTCGCGCGATCCACGGATGTGGTGCAAGAGCCGGTCTATGGCGCGCCAGCCATTTGGATAGATCGCGACGCACAAGAAGGCGCTGCGCTTTCTGGTCAAACGGTTGTTTCGCCATGCGAAGTCCTGGCAACCCATTTACTGGAATGCCTGCGTAAAAATCTAAGCAGATTGCTTACCTTTAAGTCCTTGCAGCGTTTGCTTGATGAACTTGTTAACTTGAGCGACCCCAAGCGCGCGGAAGCGAACCGCCGCCTGTTGGATGAATTGTTGCCCGATAAAGTCCCGCTGGATGTGTTGCATTCGGTGCTGCGTTTGTTGTTGGCCGAGCAGGTTTCGATCCGAAATCTACCGATTATTGTTGAGACAATCGCCAAGGCCCGTCCGATACATAGTAGTCCCGAAGCTACCTGTGAATTTGTGCGTCAGGCGCTTGGCTTCCAGCTGATCTCTGGCTTGAAGCGCGCCGATGGGACGATTCCCCTCATCCAACTTGCCCCTGAATGGGAGCAGACCTTTAGCACCTACCAATTGGACGCAGAGCAAGGCGTTGCAAACATCGCACTTCCGCCCGAGCTGTTTAGCAAATTGGTTATGTCGGTTGCGGATCAAGTCTCCGAGCAAACAGAGCGCGGCATCCACCCCGCGATCGTGACATCGACCCAAAGGCGCAGGTTCTTGCGTACGATTATATCTGCGCGCGGAATCACGGCTCCTGTTTTGTCGTTTGAGGAAATCGGTACTGAGGCCGTGCCGTCAATCGTTGGGGTTGCTGCGGCATGAACTTGCTTGAACCCGCGCTATGGCAACCACTTGCGCTCGGGTTCCTGATAGTGCTGTTTCGCGTCGCGGCCTTGGTGGCTTTGTTGCCCGCCATCGGGGAAGCATCGATTCCAGCGCGCGTTAAGCTTGCCGTTTCAATATGCTTGGCGCTGGTGCTCTTTCCTATCGTGCCGCAAGTCGGGCCGACTGAGTTGAGGGGCACGCAGATCTTCATACTTATCGCGTCGGAAATCGGAATCGGGCTGTGGTTCGGAATCCTGTTACGCGCATTTGTTTTCTGCCTGCAAACGGCGGGGTCAATCGCTGCGCAATCAACCTCTCTTTCACAGATATTGGGCACGGCTGGCGTTGAGCCAATGCCAGCAATGGGTCACGTCATAACGATGGCAGGCTTTACCTTGGCTTTGACGCTTGGCCTTCATGTCAGTGCTGCTGGATATCTCATTGAATCCTACGTTCTCTTTCCAATTGGGCAACTGCCGCTCATGTCAGATATGGCGGAATCGGTTGTTAAGCAGATTGCATGGGGCTTTCGGCTTGCCTTCACGCTTGCCGCACCGTTCTTCATTTTGTCGCTTCTGTATAATCTGACGCTTGGTGTCATAAATCGGGCGATGCCGCAGTTGATGGTCGCTTTTGTCGGTGCTCCGGTTATTACGGCAGGCGCTTTGTTTGTGTTGGCGATCGCGCTTCCCTTGATGTTACGTACCTGGGCGATTGCCTTGTTCGAATTTCTACACAGCGGCGCGCTGCACTGATGTCAGAGCAGGATGATGCTTCAGAAAAGAGCCACGAGCCGACCCAGAAGAAACTGGATGACGCTCGCAAAAAGGGCGAAGTCGCACGTTCAAACGACGTTAATGTCGCTTTGTCGTATTTTGGGGTCTGGTTGTTTTTCATAGCCACAGCGCGCGCGGCGGGCTCTGATCTTGGAACGACATTACAAAGCGCGCTTACGCGTGCGTTCGAGCATGGAAATCCGCTTGGATTCAGCTCCGGGTATTTCGCGCCATTCCTCCTTAGTGGTGGTTCGTTCGTCGCGCTCTTCGCCGCTATTCCTGCGGTACTGATCGTTCTGGCCTTGATCGCGCAACGTGCGCTGTTGTTTACGCCCAGCAAACTGCAACCCAAGCTTTCGCGTATTTCTCCTTTTAAGAATGCAAAGAACAAGTTTGGACGTGGTGGGCTGTTCGAGTTCGCCAAGAGCTTTACCAAACTTATGGTTTATTCGAGCTGCCTTGCTTTGTTCTTGAAATGGAATTTCGACAGCATTGTGGGTGCGTCCGCAGGAAGCGAGCGCGGTGCGTTACTCATCCTGTTTGCCTTATTGAAGTCCTTTTTGAGCTTTGCAGTTCTCATTGCAGCGGTCATTGCTGCAATAGACTTGGGTTGGCAGCTTTTGGAACATCAGCGCAAGAACCGGATGTCCCACAAAGAAATGCGGGATGAGATGAAGGATAGCGAGGGCGACCCGCATCTGAAACAGGCGCGCAGGGGGCGGGCGCAGGAAATTGCGCTGAACCAGATGATGGCAGATGTGCCTTTTGCTGATGTGATTATTGTAAACCCGACTCACTATGCGGTGGCGTTGAAATGGGAAGGGTCGCGCAACAGCGCACCTGTATGTGTGGCAAAGGGCTTGGACGAGGTTGCAATGCGCATGCGCTCTGTCGCTCGGGATGCAAAGGTTCCGATCCATTCAGATCCACCAACGGCGCGCGCGCTGTTCGCTGTTGTGGAGATCGGGCAAGAGGTGCGCCCCGAACACTATGCCGCTGTCGCAGTCGCAATCCGCTTTGCAGAGACACTGAAACGAAGCAAAGGGAGTTCTCGTGTCACATAAATGGGCCCAATTGGCTAAGCTCGCGACACTCGCATTTGATCGGGAGGTATCCAAGCTGTCTGAGCTTAAAGAAGCTGAGAGCAAGCTCGCGTCGCAGCGAGAAAAGCTGGAGGGAATGAATGCGCAGGCACTTGAAGACTTTGCCGGGCCGCATCCTGCCCATTGGACCAACGGTGATTTCTTGTGGCAAGCATGGGTCGCGCAGAACGCTAAAGCGATCGGAATCGAGCAGGCAAGACTGAGAGTTCTGGCTGAAATGCATAAGCCGGAACTAAAAAAAGCCTTCGGGCGCAAAACGGTCATGGAAAACCTTGCGCGCCGAAAGACTCAGTAGCTACAGGATATGGCCGAGTCTTTTCCGCAGGCCACAAAATATAGACATTCGTTGAACGGAAGACGGTGGTCTGATCTGGTCATGCAAAGGAGCGGCTGGCTAAGGCATTGATTTAAAACATTTAAAAGAAAAACTGGGAAAATGAACAAAAGAAAGAAAAAAGCACTTGCGGGTTCTTGGTGATAACACTAGAACCCCCTTCAGCAGCAACGAGATGATCGGCGCTGCACTAGTTGATCGGCGGCAACGCGGTGATGTTAGGGACTAAAATCGAGATAATGA